>QMVI01000059.1 GCA_003661015.1 Methanosarcinales archaeon
GTATGTTGGAACTTTGGGTGAAGGTACGAGTATTCTGTCCTCTCCTCTGAATGGCTCCTCTCTCCCACCTGAAAAGAAATAGGTAACATGGGCATATTTCTCTGTCTCTGCTATTCTCAACTGTGTGAGACCCATCTTCGATATCCACTCACCAAACGTGTTTTCAAGATTCTGTTTGTCAAATGCAACATTCAAATGAAGGTGTTCATCGTAGCGGGTCATGGCAACGAAGTATGGATGGGCAGTTGTGGGGAACTCTGAAAAGTTTTTGTCAACGAGTGCGTAGGTAAGCTGTCTCGCTCTGTCTGCTCTGAAGTTGAAAAAAATTACCGAATCCTCGTCCTTAATCTTATGAGGGGCTACGAGTGTGGGTTTTACAAACTCGTCTGTCTCTCCTCTTTCATATGCCATCAGCACAGCTTCCACGCCACTCTTGGCACGGTACGGAGCTATGCCATTCACGATTGCATCGTATGCCAGTTTTGTTCTCTCCCACCTCTTGTCTCTGTCCATCGCATAATATCTACCAACCACAGTACCCATTACAGCTCTTCCCACCATTTTGTCTTCGAGTTCAGACACATATTGATGCGCACTTCGGGGGGGTGTATCTCTTCCATCAAGAAACGCATGAACCATTGTACGAACATTGTACATCTCGGCAAGATCAAGCAATGCATAGATATGAGTATGGTAAGAGTGGACACCCCCGGGAGAGACAAGACCCATCAAATGTAGAGTGGAATCGTTCTTCTTCACATTCTCGATGGCAGATAGAAAAGCTTGGTTCTCAAAAAATGAGCCATCCTCTATTGATTTGGATATCCTAACAATATCCTGATAAACAATCCTCCCAGCCCCTATGTTGAGATGCCCCACTTCCGAGTTGCCCATCTGTCCCTCCATGAGACCGACAGCCTCACCACACGCTTTCAATGTGGTGTGGGGATGGGAAGACCAAAACTCGTCGAAGTTAGGGGTGTTGGCAAGTGCTATCGCATTCCCTTCCACCTCATCAGAAAGACCAAAGCCATCGAGAATCATCAGAACTACTGGTTTCATCTTACAACCTTCTCATTTCAAAGGACCTACATCCTCAAACCCCTCTCTCATTCCCTTTCCAGCCTCTCTCTCGAGAGCCCATGGTTTTACCAACATCTTCACCAAATTTTGTGCATGTTCTCTTGTTCGCCTTTCAGCAAGCCAAGCAAGTTCCTCCTCATTGGATGCTTCATCCTCATGCACGAACACTTCAATGATGTGTGTGTTGGTCATGAGCTGGGCGAGTATTAAACCAATGGATGCCTCATGAGCACAAGTCTTGTCTATGGGGGCTGACCCAGGCATTCCGAGAGCCATTACGATGTCGCATCCCTTTTCTTCTATCAGCTTCTTGCAAGCGACTGGTAGGTCTTTAATCCCAGGGACTGTGACTCTCACTATTTCTGCAGAGATATGATTCTTTATCTCCTCAATGGCGACCTTTGCCATATCAAATCTAGCAAATGTTGTATCTGCAATTCCAATTTTTGACATGAGAATCACAAAAAATAAAAGCCAAGCAAGTTACTGCTTGGCTATTATCTCCTTTCCTATCAGTTTTATGGACCTCTCCTTGTTTGGACCGATTGGCGAGCCCGCAATGAGCTGTGTCACACCAATCTCTTTGAGCTCGTTTATTCTCTGCATGCAGTCTTCTGGCGTTCCATACACCGAGAAGGCATCCATCATCTCATCTGTCACTGCACCCATCAGCCCACCGAAGTCTCCCTTTGCTATGAGAGATGCGATGTTCTCTGCATCACTCTTTGCTATTCCATGTCTCTCAAGCACAGCATCTGGAGAACCAGCGACAATGAAGGCAACCACTATCTTCGCCTCGTTCTTTGCCTTCTCTGCGTTCTTGTCGATCGAGAATGATGTGTATGCACCCACGTCAATCTCGTCCATCGACCTACCGGCTTTTGAAGCCCCCTTCTCAATCTGCTTCACCGCCACTTCGAAGTCCTTTGGATGGGAAGCGTTTATCAACACACCGTCTGCAATCTCTCCAGCAAGCTCAAGCATCTTCGGTCCCTGAGCACCCAAGTATATCGGAATGTTGCCAGATTTGAAGGCAAGCTTCGCGCCCTTGAAAGATACGAGACCTTCGGTTGTCACCTTCTTCCCAGCGAAAAATTCTCTCAGAGCTGCAACAGCCTCTTTCACAGTGGTCAATGGCTTCTCCCAAGAGATTCCCATGGCATCGAACGTTGCTTTGTCTCCAGGTCCGATTCCGAGCACAGCCCTTCCACCAGATAGTTCGTTGATTGATGCTATCGAAGATGCTGTGATGGAAACGTTTCGTGTGTATGGGTTGGTGACACCTGTTCCCAGCAATATTCTGTTCGTGGATAGAGCAAGTACAGTCAGTGTTGAATATACGTCTCTGTTGTTGTAGTGGTCTGTTATCCATACGTTTGAAAAGCCGTTGTCCTCTGCCAACTTCGTATAATACGCCAACTTCATTACAGGCTCATTCGGTACAAATTCTATTCCATACTTCATAAGTCATCCCTCTCAAAAGTACAAGATTATTCATTAAATAGGTTTTGGGATTTCCCTCGTGTTTTTTCCTTGTTATTCTATTGGCACAGCAGCCTTCTCCAACACTTCCTCACTAACGTATATAGGGGCATCACATCTAACAGCGAGTGCAATACAATCACTTGGGCGGGCATCAGTACATACTTCTCTTCTCCTCCCCTCCACATACATCTCTACATACAAACGAGCGTAGAACACACTGTTCGTTATTTGGTCTATTACCACTTTGTCTATTGCACCACCCATCTCATTTATCATGGTTAGCATGAGGTCATGTGTTAGAGGTCTTGGAGGCTCAATTCCTTCGAGTGCAAGAGAAATGGAATGAGCCTGAGCCTCGTCTATGAATATTGGGAGAACCATGTCCTTGTATCTTTCCTCATCTGTGACGAGTGCAACAAAGGGTCCCCCATCAGACATGAAGATGCCCTTCACGACCATCTGAATCTCTTTCATCAAATGGAATTCGAACCCAAACATCATAAACCTTTGGTTTGACTTAATATCATGAAGTGTGTGGGATGTGGTGAGTGTGTGAGTGTGTGTCCTGTGGATGCCATAGAGGTGTGTGTTGTTGCGAAAATTGGAGACAAATGTATAGGGTGCGGTAGGTGTGTGATGTACTGTCCTGTAGATGCAATATACGTGGAGGGAGGAGATTGAAGGTTGTTTGTATAGGTGCAGGAATTGGCTCCCTCCTAACAGGAGCCCTCCTCGCAAAAGATGGGTTCTCCGTCGAAGTATTCGAGAAACTTCCAAGAATCGGTGGGAGATTCTACAATCTTCCATACAAGGGATACACTCTCTCAACCGGAGCTCTCCATCTGCTTCCCCATGGTGATAGTGGCCCGATGGGAAGGATGCTAAAGAAAGCAGGGGTTCAGTTTGAAGTTGTGAGAGGAGAACCACCAGCCCTCCTCAGATATGGAAAGTCATACTGTCCATTTGAGAATTTCTATTCACTGCTTCCCATATGGGACAGAATAAAGATAGGTATGATTTCTCTGCTCTCAAGAGTTTATACGCCAGATGTCTCATTAAAGGACTGGTTTTATCCATATATAAAGAACGAGCTTGTCTGTGGCATTGCAGACAGTTTCTGTGGATGGTCGTTCTCTCTCATGTCCTCAGAGGTTCCAGCAAGACATGTCGTGAAGATTCTCCACAATATCCCAAAGTACGGGATGCCGGGTGTTGTGATGGGTGGATGCAGTTCAATATGTGATGGACTTGCGTCTGTAATAGAATCAGAAGGAGGAAGCATTCATACATGCAGTGAGGTGAAGAGGATATTGGTGAAAAACAGGGAAGTGTGCGGAGTACTCGTTGGCAATAACAAAGTAGAGGCAGACATAGTTGTGAGCAACATAGGACATGATGCAACAGTAAAACTCTTGGATGGACAAATGGAATGTGCAACAGAAATGAAACCCTCGGAAGGGATAAAATTTTGTATCAGTCCCACCCGCACCCTCACTGATTCTCCATCCATTGTCTTCACACCACATATGAGAGTTGTGTGTGGTCTTGTGGATGTTAGTTTAGCTGACCCCTCATTTGCTCCAGAGGGAAAGTCCCTCATAATGGCTCACGGCGTCCCACACTCACCAAATCTTTAGGATGATGTGAGGGCGGGACTGAAGGACTTGAAAGATGTGGTGGGAGAATACGAACTTTTAATGGTGCAGTGCTATAGAGACTCTTGGCCTGTGAATAGAGTGCGTGCTGGATACGACCCTGCACCCACTACACCCATAAAGAATCTGTATGTGGTGGGGGATGGAGCGAAGGGAGATGAAATAGAGGTAGAGGGAATTGCCCTTGGGGTGGGTGATGTTGTTTCCAGAGTTATGGTTAAATAGATATGAATCAGATATGGGTTAGTGAGTTTGATGAGAGAAGTTGCCGAAGAGATAAAGGAGGAGTTCAGCAAGGCTGGAGTGGATATTCCTGTTGATGAGATAGAAGAAAAGCTCAGAATTCTTGTTGATAAGTATTATGTTCCGTTGGATGAAGCAAAAAGGAGTGTTGCAAATTCTCTTGCCAAGAAATATGGAGTCGCAAAAGTCGTGGGTGTGAGTGAGACGCTTGAGAAGATAGCAGATATAGATGCACCAAAGAAATGGGTGAATCTCAAAGGAAAGGTTGTGCAGATATGGAAAAGTGAGAGTGATGTGATATCACAGGTCGGGCTGATAGGCGATGAGTCTGGATTTGTGAGGTTCGTGAAATGGAAGAGTGCGGATTTGCCTGATCTTGAAGAGGAAAAGTGTTATCTCTTGAAGAATGTGGTTACGGACTACTGGCAGGGACAGTACAGTATAAAGCTCAACAGAAATTCGGAGATAATACCTCTTGAAGAAGATATAGAAGTTGCTTCACAGGAGGTTGTGAAGGAAGGGGCGATAGTCTCTGTACAGCAGGGTTCTGGTCTCATAAAAAGATGTCCGATGTGCAAGAGGGTGATTGTAAAAGGAATTTGCAACGAACACGGGAAGGTGGAAGGTGTGTATGACCTTAGGATAAAGGCTGTGATAGATGATGGCAAGAGTCCACAGGACATATTATTCAACAAGGAGATAACAGAAGAACTAACAGGAATCTCCATAGAACAGGCAAAGGAGTGGGTGAGGGAGTATCTTGACCCTTCAGTCGTCCAGAGTGAGATAGCAAAGAAGATACTTGGAAGGTACTTTGTTGTGAAGGGGAGCATAGTTGGGCAGTATCTTCTCGTTGAGAGCTTTGAGCGGTTGGGGGGTGTGAAAGAGGAGGATGTTCGGGAAGCACTCCAAAAAGCAGAGGAGATGTTATCATGAGAGAGGTCGCCCAGAGAGTGTTTGCAAAGGAATTTGAGGACTCCAACCTGAGCTATAAAAAAGGAGATGAAAAATACTCTCCGAACTACGTGCTTACCCCAACAGGGGCTGAGTGCAACCGGTTGTTCATAGTGGGGACACTCACTGAGAAAGAGGATATAGGAGTGGAGGTTGAGTATTGGCGTGGGAGGATTGTTGACCCTACGGGAGTTTTCCAAATATATGCCGGACAGTACCAGCCAGATGCCATGAGGTCTCTCACTGAGATAGAACCACCAACATTCGTTGCTGTTGCTGGAAAGGTGAGCGTATTCACACTTGAGGAGGGCGATGTAAGAACATCCATCAGACCAGAGTTTGTTGTTGAGGTTGAGGAAGATGTTAGGGACAGATGGGTTCTGGAGACCGCAAATATAACGCTTGAAAGACTGAGAGCACTGAACGAAAAATCAACTGAAAGTGCGAAGATGGCACTGGAACATTATGATACAGATGTGGTGTATTATGCAAAGATAGTTCGTGATGCATTATTGACACTCAGACATGAAAAGCGTGAAATTACCAAAGAAAGCAAAGAAGTAATTGAAGAATGGTGGGACGAGGAGGACATAGAGGAGTTGGAGATAGAAGAAAAGGAAGAACCAGAAGGAAAGAAAGGTAAGCGAGATAAAGGTGAAGAAGAGACCGGACTTGACCTCTGGGAGGACTTTACAGAAGACTACTTTGATGTGTGAGGTGGTTGGATGAAGAGCTATCTGGTAATATGGTTCAACAGCGAAGGAGCGAACCCATCTGAGATAACGAGAGCATTAACATCACTCGGATTCAAACCGATAAAAGGGAACTATGATTATGTGTATGAGTGGAATACGAAACCAGATGTTGATGAGGTACTTGCTTTCGCTGACAAGGTGAAGATGACGCTGAGTGGCATGAAGGTGTTGTTCAAGATTGAGACAGTGGAGTGATATCTTCTACTTCCGCACTCGATATTGCACTCTCCACAAGTTCATCAATCTCAATCTTAGTTTCCAGCTCCAGAACTTGTTGTGGGTCAGCTGAGATGCTAGGGCGGGTTGGGACTGCTTTGCATGGTGCAGTCGTCGATAGTTCGTAAGTCCCTATTTTTCGAGCGAGCTACATCACCTCTGTCTTGTCCATAGCTATGAGTGGATGGTAAAGAGGGATGTCTAAACCGGTCATTTCTACCATGAGATTTCTGGATGTTTGAGATGCAACCTGACCAAGGGATGAACCAGTTATAACGCCATCACATCCTTCGATTTCCATAACCCTCTTTGCGATTCTGTACATCATGCGTTTGCATAACACACACGTTAGCTTAGTACCCAGTCTCACGAGTTCGTCAAGTATGAAAGCAAAGGGAACGTTGTAAAATCGGATGGGATGATTTGGAGCCCATCTCGATATTGCCTCCATTTGCCTCTTCACATCGGATGGGCCTGTGTCGAGATGAAGAGCGACAATCTCAGCCCCTCTTTTCATCATGAGCCATGTTGCAACCGGGGAATCCA
>QMVI01000060.1 GCA_003661015.1 Methanosarcinales archaeon
GAGGGGAAAATGTGTGCATCCGATGAGATGATTGTGGAAAAACTGGTTGAAAAGATAAAAGAAGCACATACAAATCTGCCTGATGATGTAAAGTCAGCTTTGAAGATAGCCTACAAAAAAGAGAATAACCCAGTTGCGAGGTTGATGCTTGGGAGCATTCTGAAAAACATAGATGAAGCTGAAAAGAGAGGAGTTCCGATGTGTCAGGACACTGGCATACCAATATTCTTTGTTGAGATTGGGAAAGAGAGAAGTATGGAGTTTGATGTCGTTGAAACAATAAAAAGAGCGGTAAGAGAGGCAACGGAAAAGATACCTCTCAGACCAAATGTTGTTCATCCAACCACAAGAGAGAACACAGGCAACAACATCGGTGTGGGTATACCAGAGATTAAGTGGGATGTGGTGGAAGGTGATGTACTCAGAATAACATACTTTCCAAAAGGAGCGGGGTCTGAGAATGTTAGTAGGGCGTGCATTCTAAAACCATCTGATGTGGATGAGGTCAAAAATTTTGTTCTGAAGAGTGTGTATGAAGCTCAGGGTCTGCCATGCCCACCCGTGATTGTTGGAGTTGGTGTGGGGAGTTCGTTCGATGGATGTGCATTACTGGCTAAGAAAGCACTACTTAAACCAATAGATTGTATGAGCGATTGTGAAATAGAGCTCCTCGACACCATAAACTCCCTTGGAATTGGTCCTATGGGGCTTGGTGGAGATACAACAGCGATTGGTGTGAAAATAATGTGGTCTCACTGTCATACAGCATCATTGCCGGTTGCTGTGAACATAGGATGCTGGGCGAATAGAAGAGCAACTCTTGAATTATAACTTCTTCTCAACCACCTTTCCCTGTGGCTCCTCCTCTTCAAATATCTGCCCTTCAAAACAATACACTTCAGCTCTCTCATCAAGCCACATGTCCGGCGGAAGACCTGCTTTCATACAGGTATGTGAGAGAAAATCAATCACATCCATCCCATGTTCTACAGGAACCTGAGGAAGTAGAAGGCCCTGATAAGGTCCATATTTCACAATAAGTCCATGTTTTCCAATCTCTATGTGGTTTGGTATTTCTCTTGGTGGGCATTTCAGTCTCATTGGCTCTGTTAGAATTGTTACTTCGACTACTATATCATCCATCTCTGAGAGTCTCACGCTCGGAAACCTCGGGTCTTGTGTGGCAGCACTGATTGCTGAGTCGACTATCGCATCCTTCAATCTCTTTATAGGATAAGGATATCCAATACATCCCCTCAGTGAGCCGTCTGTTTTCTTGAGAGTTACAAACACTCCCATCACTTCATTAAAAACTGGGGGCAAATCTCCAGCCTCTGTGTTCTCCCCCCTAAGGTATTTCTCGATTGATTCTCTTGCAAGCTTTACAGCAAGCTCCCCCTCTTTCTTTGTTAGCATACACCACCATCTCTTTTATATGTTTAAATTATTTATCAATCGATGTTATCTTCCATAATATCTTCACTACTCGAACTCTTGCTTGAGATGGGATACACCGGGATATTTCTGTTGATGTTTCTCGAAAGCTCTTTCTTTCCATTCCCATCGGAAGCTGTCATGATACCTGCAGGATACCTCAGCTACCAAGGACATCTGGACCCAATTGCTTCAATGGTGAGTGGTTTAGGAGGTAGTGTATGTGGTGCATTGTTCAACTACATGCTTGGTAGAAAGATGGGGAGACCATTCCTTTGCAGGTATGGAAAATACTTCATGATAACAAAGAACAGACTGGAATGGGTTGAGAGATTGTTTGAAAAACATGGAGAGGCAATAACATTCTTTGGCAGACTAATGCCCGGGGTGAGACAGTACATATCATTTCCACCGGGTATCGCTCAAATGAATGTAATGAAATTTTTACTTTTCACGGCGATGGGGGCTGGGATTTGGGTATCATTCCTTGTTTATGTTGGTTACGCTTTAGGTAATTCCACTGAAACCATATATGTGGGGATATTGGCTGTGATAGGCATGGTTATATACTACCTGATTTACCGGAAGAAAAGCGTGACTTAATCAATTTTCTCATTGTTTTAATCTCTTCATTTCTCTCTGGAAGCAGATTTTCAAGCTTACTTAAAATTTTCATGATGGCATCTCTACCAATTCTGTGAAGATTTTCTCCTATGTAGAAAGCTCCAAATCTCCTGTGAAGTTGTATCACCTCTTCATCTGTGAGTTGTACAACCTCCTCACCAACTCTAATCATGAGTGGAGGTTCAATTCCATGCTGAGATGGACACCCTATCCCAAGCACAATATATTGGAAAGTGTCATATTCCCTCTCATAAGGAACATACCTCTCTCTGTAGGGTGTACTCATATATGGAAGAAGTTCATCTCTCACGGAATTTAGATAATCTATCACCACCCCCACTGTAGAACCTATTCTGACGAATGTCCCTATATCTATCCTCCCTCCTTCCTTACTACCAGAGACAACATAAATGTCGTCTCCCCTGACCTCAATCACGGAACCTATCACTTATGTTATCACCTCACACCCACCATCCAACACTATCAACGAATGCTCAGCCTGAGATACCAGACCACCACTCACTTCCTTAAGCACAGGATATCCCCTCACGATACCAAGCTTCTGAAGATTGGAGAGGGCAAACTCAAGCTTCTCGGGAGGGAGCCATCTTTTTGCATAGGGCAGAGTGTTGTATTTTTTGAGCTCTTTCTGTAGTTTTCTCACCATGGGCAACCTCGCCATACTATTCGAAACTGTCTGAAATATTTCAACCTTCTCACTATCCACAACCTTCCCCACGCCATCTGTTGCAAAAGGCTCTATCGCTATAACAACACCCTCCAGAAGCTCAACACCATGGGGTACTTTTTTATTTGGTATGGGGGGCGGGGCGTGAGGTATGTATCTCATGAGGCCGTGCCCGGTCAGATTATATATAGGTCTGAACCCTTCCGATTTTATGGCTGTCTCTATAACATCTCCAATCTCGGAAGTGTTTACACCCGCTTCTACAATTTCTATCGCTGCCTTCAAAGCTTCTTCTGAAGCTCTAACAAGCTCTGGATTTCCTGAAAGGTCTATCGTGATAGCAGAATCTGCTATATAACCATCAACATGAACTCCTATGTCCAGCTTTACCATATCATCCTCAAAGACTCTTTCATCATTTCTCTGCGGTGTCGAGTGAGCTGCCTCCTCATTGCGGGAAATATTACACGGAAAAGCAATTCCTCCGCCCATCTCGACGATTTTTTTCTCCACAAACTCTGCAACTTTTAGAATGCTTTCCTCTTTTTTTATCATCGGAATTGCTTCATTTTTTACTTCTTTCAAAATCTCGCCCGCCTTCCTGTACTTTTCATAGACCTCCTCATCATACATCACTCTATCACCCCAGTCTTGAGTGCAAGTGTCATTGCAGCCTCCTCTGTGATGCCTCCATCTATGATGGTATACCTCTCAGGACGTATTTCTTTAGCCTTTATCAGAGCCTCTATTATATACTCCTCTTTCATCCCAAGTTCCTTTGCGGTGGTGGGTGCCCCAATCGTTTCAAGAGCCCTCTTTATAGCCATCCAGTCTCCGCCATGCAGATACATCATCATGATGCTACCCACACCACACTGTTCTCCATGTAATGCAGGATTCGGTGCAATAATATCAAGTGCATGACTGAATTTGTGTTCTGAGCCACTTGCTGGACGTGAGCTACCTGCTATACTCATTGCGACGCCACTTGACACAAGAGCTTTCATAACCACGCGAACAGACTCTTCAAGATTCGGTTTTATACTTTCAGCTGAGTTGAGAATGATGGTGGCAGTCATCTCAGAAAGTGCAGATGCATATTCACTGTACGGCTCATTTTTCAGTCTGTGAGCAAGTCTCCAGTCAAGAACCGCAGTCTTATTTGATATTATGTCCCCACAACCCGCTGCTAAAAACCTGTACGGAGCACTAACGATTATTTCGGTGTCTGCCACAACCCCAATTGGTGGCTGTGCTTCGATGGATATGCTCCCCTTCTTGTTTCTGAGTGAAGCTCTTGATGAAACTATACCATCATGAGATGCAACTGTTGGTACGCTTATAAATGGGCATCCCACACGGACTGATGCCAATTTCGTAACATCTATAACACTCCCTCCTCCAACAGCCACCATCAACCTTACATTTCCAACCTCTCCCACCATCTCCCCTACCTTCTTAACATCTTCTTCACACGCCCTCTCTATCAACACACAGTGCACGGGAATTTCCTCGTCTTCCAAACACTCGATAGCCCTATTACCGGCTACCTTCAAAGTCATTTTATCTGCGACAACCAACACAGAGTACTCATCTAATGTGCTCAGCACTCTTTTGCAAACGTCTGGAATCTCATCTATAACCTCCCTTCCAATGAGGATTTCTCTTGGTAGCTACATCCTCTTTGGTCCTTTCTCGCTCTCGACAAAATTCAAATATAATCCTCCCCAACGCATAGGATATGTGGAATTTCGTGTATAAATATTATGTAGAGCCCATTATATATGATACTGGATACAATCCCGTAAATACGATCACTTGGGCTATAATCCTTGGTTTCTCATTGTTTCTCATATACAAACTTCTTAAACGTATTGATATACCCATAGACGACAGATTTGTTGTCTCACTAATCCCATACATTATTCTTGGCTCGTTGTTAAGAGTCATTGAGGATATGGAAATTGTGTCCCCGCCCATAAGCTATATGCTCATAACTCCCCTGATATACTTCCTTGTTTTCGCCCTCACATTACCGCCACTGACTCTATATAAAAAAGACATCAAACTCTTTGTTGGGATAGGTATCCTATACGACCTCATCGCAATTGTTTTCCTATCACAGGGATGTGTAGAAAGAGCGTGGGTGATTCCAACGGTTATTCTGGTTGGCACGCTTGTTTTTATTGCGATATGGGTACCATTGAGATTTCTTCTGAAAAAGATAACGACTCCAATAAATCTGGCTGTTTTGTGGTGTCATATGGTAGATGCAACCTCCACATACATCGGTGTGGATATACTCGGCTATGTGGAAAAACATGTTGTACCAAGAGCTTTGATAAGTATGAGCAATACCGCTCTCGTGATGTATCCTCTCAAACTGCTGGTTCTCATTCCCGTGCTTTACATAATAGATAATGAAAAGTCTGAAGTGCGAAACATTGTGAAGTTAGCCATCATAGTCCTCGGACTTGCTCCAGCTCTCAGAAACAGTTTGAGAATGACACTCGGTGTATAATATTATATTTAAAGATGTTGAGATATAGTTGATTTGATGTTTAGTAATGAGAAGTGGTTAAGAGAAATGAGGAAGGGGTTTCTGGCACTTGTTATACTCAGAATACTGGCTGAGGAGCCCACACACGGATATGGCATCATACAGAAGATAAAAGAGCTGACAGACAACAAATGGGAGCCTTCTCCCGGCTCTGTTTATCCAATACTCTCCAAGTTTGAAAAGATGAATTACATAAAATCGAAAAACATTGGCAACAAAAAGAAAATATATACTCTTACTGAGGAGGGTGAAGAAATTTTAAAATTCACAAACATTCAGCTTGAAAAGATGTGTAAAGAAATAAAAATCCTTTTTGGGGATATTTTTTGATGTTTTAAATTTAATCTTCAGATGGTTTTTCAACCTCTTCATTCTCGCTTTCTTTCTCAATTCCCAAAAGCTTATCTATTGGTGTGGCACCACTCTTCGAAACAACAACATTTACCTGAACAATATCTGCAGATATTTCATTGCCCCTGAATGTCTTCCTCCTTCTGACACCCTTCTTCTTGGGTTTGTATCCAACCCCACCTGAAACAAGAATTTTCCTCCTCTGTGGACCGGAGAGATCTGGTCTCATTGGAAACCCATCCTTATCTGTACCGCCGGTTATCTTGAGAATATAACCTGAAAGCCCAACTACATCACCTGAAAATTCATCTCCGATTCTCTTTCCTATGAGTGTGTCAGCCTTTGCTCCAGACACTGTTATCTGATATGCTCTTCCACTTCGTGGATCAGAAACAATTACTTTGAACTCCGCCATTCAAATCCCTCATCATCATTTAAAAGATGTGACAAATAAAAATAATTTACTGTTACCATGGAACCTTCTTCTTCCCCATAAGGTACCCGAGAATGTTTGTTAGGAAGTGAAGGACAGGAGTTATAATCAGCACTGCCAAAATTATTTCGAGAGTGAAAGTTTGATAGAACCAGACTGGCATCACGATTATCAACATGAGCCACGCACCAGCCACAAAGTCGAGCTGATCAACAATTGGAAATGGAGAGCCTGGTTTGAGAGAAATCCTGCGTTTTATGAAGCTTGCTACCATATCCCCAAACAATGCTCCTGCTGAAAGACAAAAAACAGCTAACACCGGTATAAGGGGTAGTGAGTGATAGAAAAACTGGATGTAATGGCTGATATATATCTGAAGTAGCCCCACTAACACTCCGAACAAAACACCTCCAACAAATCCACGCACTGTCTTCCCATCTCCAAAAACCCTTTTCCCATCCATGAAATTCCTTCCAAGGTCTATTGGAGTTCCACCACCAAATATGACTGCAGATGAGTTTGCAGCATATGCAGGGAGCATTAACCACATTGCATCTATTATTAAGTCAAGCAAATGACCACCCATACATAGAAAAACTTAAAATCTTAAAAAAGTAAAGGCTGGTTTGAGTCCGGATGGTGTAGGGGCCGAGCATAGAGCCCTGTCGAGGCTCTGACCCGGGTTCGAATCCCGGTCCGGGCGTAAAAATTCA
>QMVI01000061.1 GCA_003661015.1 Methanosarcinales archaeon
ATTCGTCTTGCCACTTCCCGCCTCTCCATATATCTGAGATATCACGCCCCTTTCAAATCCTCCACCAAGCAGACTATCAAGTGGCTCACATCCAGTTCTTATTCGTGGTGTTCCTGTTGTTTCTGTTTTTGTCTCCTTTTTCATTGTTCACACCATTTTAACCAAACAATACCTCAACAGCCGCACCAACACCTGCCCCTGGCTTGTTTATGACTCCATGTGAGACTAGTACTCCCTCTAAAATCGATATTGCACCAAGCAAGTTTCTGAAATTGAAATCTCCCATTGTCCCCATTCTGAATATCTTTCCTTTCAGTCTTCCCTGTCCTCCAGCAACATATACCCCATACTCTTTCATTCCATTCCTAAGCTCAGAATCTGTTATTCCGTTAGGCATACGCATTGCAGTCACGGTTGGAGAATATCTACTTGGTGGCACAATTTCTGGAAAGAGTTCTATTCCAAGGGCACATACAGCTTCTCTCACAGCGGTAGATGCTCTTCTGTGTCTCTCAACCCTTGCGTCGAGCCCCTCCTCACTTATTATCCTCACACATTCCCTCAATGCCAGAAAGAGGGAGACAGCCGGAGTGTATGGTGTCTGTCCCTTTTCAAGGGCTTTTTTATACTCAAGAAGATCACAGTAATACGGTGTGTTCTTTATTTCCTAAGCCTTATCCCAAGCTCTTTCAGAGACAGCAACCGCACACAATCCCGGGGGACATCCAAGACACTTTTGAGAACCGACAACTGCAACATCAATACCCCATTTATCCATTTCAACGTATTCTCCTCCAACAGATGTTATGCCATCCATGATTACGAGAGCCCCATGTTTATGTGCAATCTTTGCTATTTCTTTTACTGGATTGAGTACTCCGGTTGATGTTTCGTTATGCACTATCGTTATAGCATCAACCCCTTCAATTTCTTCCTCCACTCGCTCAATATCTATGGATTTACCCCACTCGAATTCGAGAAGTCGGGGGGTTGCATATCTCTTCGTTATCTCATAGAACCTCTCTCCGAACTTTCCATTAACTATGTTCAGCACAACATCCTCCTCTGACACGAAGTTCGATATCGAAGCTTCCATTCCAAGCGTCCCGGTACCGCTCAAAATAAGGATGTCTTCTCTCGTTCCGAATAAGGGCTTCAACCCCTCAACACACTCTTTCAGAATCTCTTCAAACTCCTTGCCTCTGTGGGGTATGAGTGGCCGAGACATCGCTTTGAGCACTCTTGGTAGGACCGTAACAGGTCCCGGTATCATGAGATATGGGTCATTCGTTTTCATGTTCCTCCTCCATCGATATCAATTTCATAATATCATGTTTTGTTATCACTCCAATAACCCTCCCCATTTCCACCACGAGTACCGCAAGATGTGTATCAAGCATCTTTGATACAGTTGAGATGTCTGTGATTATGGGGACTGTCGGTAGTGGCTCATCCATTAGCTCATCAACCCTTTTATTCCTTACGTTCTCAGCTCCATATTTCGTTATGTACTCGGTTATCAGTCCAACGGATATGCTTCCGACACACACCCCCTCCCTCAAAACTGGTATCTGAGAGAAGCCATGAGATTCCATGATACTTACAGCCTTCATGACCGGCTCATCAGGAGACACCCCTATAACAGGAGAGTGCATTATATCTTTCACGATTGCCCTCCTCTCCTCCGCTCTGTTCAAAGCATCCACAATCCTTTTTATGGTTGATAGTCTGGGGTCAACATCACCGCTTTCTATTCTTGCTATCATTGGCTGACTTAGTCCAGCCATCTTCGCAACCTCACTCTGTGTGAGATGCAGTTCATGTCTTTTTCTTCTCAAATCTTCTGGTGACGGAAGTTTGAACATTGCATCCCCTCAGTACTCAAACACACTCGTATTTTTGTAATTTGGTTCTTTTTTATCTTCTTTTTGATGTTCGTGATTGTTGGATTTAGAATAAGACTTTGAAGACAATTTTGAAGCTTTATCTCCCACGAGATACTCAAACTCGCTGTCTGTGAGTTCAAGTTCGGTTCTTAGACGAATGGCAAACTCCTCATCCTCTGTAAGCATCTTCAAGAATGGCAGTATCTCCATTTTTGCATAGGATGAAGATACATGAAAGAGTCTTCCAGCCTTTTTTGCGAGAGAGTCTCTCACACTTCTCAGCGTTTTTGTTCTCCCCATTGCACTCAGGTAAGATGGCGGACTGAACTTTGGAGGTTTTACATCCGATGTCCGTGCGGACATCACACCACCAAGCATGAGAACGATTGCATACTTCCACATCGAATACATCTGCCTCTTCTTCACCCTTCCTAGGAACAAATCTGCTCTCGAAAGCATTTTATATGCTTCATACAGGGTTGATGACTCTTTATAGCAGAGTGGAATGTTTTCATCTATCCAGTGAATAACTTCCTCCGGAGTCTTATCCACAGTGTTATATGTTTCCATGATCTCTTTGAGTGATGAACCTTTGAATACGAGACTGAGAATCTCGAATATTGTCTTTCTATGCTCCCTGTCTGCAACCACCACGTCCTCCTCTCTTATTACATTCCTTCCTTCTGCAAGAGCTTGAAGGTCGTTGATTGCTCCCCTCAAATCTCCGGATGCACTTTGTGCTATCTTCATCAAAGCCAACTCATCAGCCTTGATTCCCTCTTTCTCGCATATCCTTTTCAACACCTTCAAAATCTCGTTCACACGAAGTGCCTTGAACTGAGCAAGCAAGCATATGTTCTTTATTGTCATTGGAACGGCATAGACATCGTTAGCTGTGAGAGCAATCGGTTGACCGGTATTTTTTATTGCTCTTGCAATCGCCCCCACTCCTCCCCTGTCCTCGATTCCATGGAGATTATCTGCTTCGTCGAGCAATATCAGTCTCCTCCTTAATCCTGTTAATGTGGAAAGGGTGGATGCAGGCACGACTGTCTTTTCTATTTTCTCTGCAGTCCTCTTATCGCTTGCATTTAATTCTATTATTTCCCAGTTCATATCGTTCGCCAGCGCTATGATTGCAGATGTCTTCCCAGTACCCGGTTTTCCATAGCAAAGTACAGCCTTTTTGTTTGGTCTTCCTGCATCCCATTCCCTTGCCCATTTGAGCAATAGCTCTTTCGTCTTCTTGTTCCCTGCCACTTCATTCAGAGTTCTGGGGCGATACTTCTCAGCCCAGTGTGGTTCATAAGTCTCAGCTTCCATGATGTCCATCCATTCACCTCATATCTTTGGCATGGGCACAGAGTAATTCACACCTATTTCTGCAATTCCCTCACTATAACTGACAACCCTCGACAAGGAATCTAATATGCTCTTCTTTAAAAGAGCTATCTCAACGGATGGCTCAGAAAACAGTGAATTGAAATATCCTTCAAGCTCGTCAATCAGAGCGTCAGACATCTCAAAAACCTCTTCAAGTCTTTCATAATCCATATCGATTATTGCCTCTACAGATGCATTGTAAACATGTTCGACTTTTCTCATGATGGGTAGATACTCCTTTAAAGAATTACCTCTTGTTATGAGTTCCGAACTTACCTCTGCCACACTCCTCACATGATCCGCTATTCTTTCTATGTTCTTCACGATAACCCTGTATCCGAGACAGTCTCGCGTGTTCTCTATGCCGAGCTTGGAGGATATCTGGTGAAATTGAAGCGCGCACTTCAACTGTCTAACGACAAGGAAGTACAGCTTATCTATCTCGCCTTCTCTGTATGCTATTTCAGGTTTTATGGAGATTCCATCCTCGATTGCTCTTGCAACATCTTCAAGCATCGACTTGCATATTGCATGCATTCTTTTGAGTACTTTGATGGTTGGCATTTTTCTATTGTCGAAGAGAACTTCCAGAAGTATGTACTCGCTCGTCTCCTCCATGAGCTCAACACCGATCAGACAGTTCATCACATTTCTTACAACTTCTCTGAATTTCACAGATTCATTCACATCAAAAACAATCTTTATCATCTCATATCCTGCGAGGTAATGTGCTATGAGTTGTCTTTCAAGAGCCTCTGGAGTGGAGATGGTGGATATCCTGAGTTCTCTGGAAGGATTCTCAAACTCTTTCAGAACTGGCTCAAGCAAGAGTGAGTTTCCTCTTGCTTCGATTGCCAGCGAGTCCCCGCTCTTTAGCCCACTCTCTTCCACCCATCTCTTTGGAAGGGAGACTACATAGCTTGACCCCCCAGACATGTATATCTTGCGTGTCTCCATCTACAGCCTCCTTATTTTATATATAGTCTATAGATTATTTTGACAAATTATATATTTTTTGAACTTCGAGTGCAGAGCATGAAAGGTAAGACAATCATAGGGCTGGCATCGTTGGTTGTTTTGCTCGGGTGTGGATGTATAGGTGGTGAGAAAACAACCGGGCTTTCAGGTTATGTACTCATCGATGGCTCAAGCACTGTGTATCCTATAACTGAGGCGGTTGCAGAGGAATTCGTAAAGCAGTATCCAAGTGTGAGGGTGACAGTCGGAATAAGTGGAACTGGTGGTGGCTTCAAGAAATGGGTTCGTGGTGAGACCGATATAAATGATGCATCACGTCCCATCAAGGAATCTGAGGTTGAACTCGCCCTTTCTAACGGCATTGCACCAATAGAACTTCCGGTAGCATACGATGGTATCACAGTGGTTGTGAACAAGGAAAACGACTGGGTTGATTATCTTACGGTAGATGAGCTCAAGAAGATATGGGAGCCTGGGACCAATATAACGAAATGGAGCCAGATAAGACCTGACTGGCCCAGTGAACCCATCATACTCTACGGTCCGGGAACGGATTCTGGAACGTTTGGTTACTTCACTAAGGCTATAGTTGGTGAGGAGGGAGCGAGCAGGGGAGACTACACAGCAAGTGAAGATGATAACGTTCTTGTGCAGGGTGTGAGTGGTGATTTGTACTCGCTCGGTTATTTTGGGTATGCATACTATGAGGAGAATCGGGACAAAGTTAAGGCGGTACCGATTGTGAATCCACAGACAGGTGAAGCAATCCTTCCGTCCTATGATAACATCAGCTCTAACAGATACTATCCCCTTTCGAGACCACTTTTCATATACGTGAGCAATGTGTCTGCCCAGAGAGAAGAGGTGGATGCTTTTGTGAACTTCTATCTCGACAACGCACCTCAGCTCATACCTGAAGTTGGATATGTGCCCCTTCCTCCAAAAGCATACGACCTTGCAAAGGAGAAGTTCAAGAGGAGAATCACAGGAACATCGTTTGGCGAAATAAGGATTGGAATATCCATTGAAGAGGTTCTCAAGGAGGAGCTTGGGCTCGAATGACATCACAAGCTAAAGTAAAGGAGAACTTAATTCACTCTCTCTTTTTCTTTTGCTCAGTTTTGTCCATCTTCATCATGCTCGGCATAGTTGTTGTTATAGTAACGGAGTCAATCGCATTCTTCAGGGAGGTCTCTATTTGGGAGTTCATTACAGACACCCAATGGACACCGTTATTCACAGAAAAACACTTTGGGATACTTCCATTACTCAATGGAACTTTGCTCGTTGCTTTTGGCTCAGCTCTTGTATCCATACCCACCGGCTCATTAATAGCAATATATCTAAGCGAGTATGCAAGTCCAAGGGTAAAAGGAATTATAAAACCAGTGCTTGAAGTTCTTGCTGGCATACCCACTGTTGTTTATGGATATTTCGCTCTCACGTTCATAACCCCTGTGATACTGAAACATATATTCACGGATGTGATGACGTTCAACGCAGCAAGTGCCTCCATTGTTGTGGGGATAATGACACTTCCGATGGTTGCGAGTGTGAGTGAGGATGCACTGAGTAATGTTCCCCAGTCTTTGAGAGAAGGGGCATATGCACTCGGTGCGAGAAAAATACACGTTGTTATAGGTATAGTGTACAGGGCAGCTCTTTCTGGCGTGTTTGCATCATACATACTTGCACTTTCAAGAGCTATAGGGGAAACGATGGCTGTAACGATTGCAGCAGGTGCCACTCCAAGATTGACACTCAACTTCTTTGAAAGCATACAGACAATGACCGCCTACATAGTTCAGGTGAGTCTGGGAGACACTCCATTCGGTACCATAGAGTACAAGACAATCTTTGCGGTTGCTCTCGTTCTATTCATAATCACCCTCAGCATGAACATCCTCAGCAATCTGATATCGGGCAGATACAGGAGGATGTACCAATGACATCAACTTCAATACCTGTATTACACAAAGTTCTTGACAGGGTGTTCAGTCCAATATGTATTTTAGCGACCTTCGTTGGTATTGTCATGCTTGGTATGCTTCTGTATAGCACAATTGTGAATGGCTTACCATGGCTTGACTGGCAATTTCTAACGAGCTATCCTTCAAGAATACCTGAGAGGGCAGGAATACTTCCTGCTCTTGTTGGCTCAATTTGGCTCCTCATTTTAACAGCACTCATCGCAATTCCAATCGGGGTTGGCACAGCCATCTACATGGAGGAGTATGCACCGAAGAATTTGATAACAAGAATTCTTCAGATAAACATCTACAATCTTGCCGGTGTTCCGAGTATCGTTTATGGTATTCTGGGGCTTGCACTTTTCGTGAGATGGATGGCTCTTGGGAGGTGTCTCCTTGCAGGTGCTCTCACTCTCTCCTTGGTGATTCTACCCATAGTGATAATAGCAAGTCAGGAGGCAATAAGGGCTGTTCCAAATTCGTTAAGAGAAGCATCGTATGCTTTGGGTGCAACAAAATGGCAGACGATAAGGTATGTGGTTTTACCCGCCTCATTGTCGGG
>QMVI01000062.1 GCA_003661015.1 Methanosarcinales archaeon
CCCCAGAGTCTCAAAGAAAGTCTTGTGGAGTACTGTGTGCGTGCAGGAGTAACGAGGGCACAACTCAATGAGATAATAAAGAGAGTCATGGAGAGTTATGAGTATGCGAAGATAGAGCCTTGTGAAGCGGTGGGTGTGGTTGCAGCTCAGTCGATTGGAGAACCCGGTACGCAGATGACGATGAGAACGTTTCACTATGCAGGTGTGGCAGAGATCAACGTAACACTTGGTCTTCCCAGACTCATAGAGATTTTGGATGCAAGAAAAGACCCAAGTACGCCAATCATGACAATCATGTTGAAGGATGGAAAGGACAGGGAGCTTGCGAAAAAGGTTGCCCTTAAAATAGAGGCAACCAATCTGAGCCACATAGGCTCCATCTACACAGACCTTGCAGAGATGTCCATAGTGATTGAGATATCAGAACAGGCACTTTCCCAGAGAGAACTGACAATTGATACGGTTTATGATGTGTTGAGAGACGAGATAAAAGACAAGGCAATCGTGGAACTTGATGGTCTGCGAATAACAGTCAGCCCCACCGAACCCTCCTACCGTTCTCTGCTCCAGCTTGTCAAATTGATTGAGGGCATCACGTTCAAGGGAATAAAGAACGTATCAAGAGTCGTTATACAGAAAAAAGATGATGAATATGTTCTGTATGCCCAGTACAGATACAAATCTGTTGAGAAGAAATCGAAAACAAGAAAGACACCTCTTGAACAGGTGCTGTCGATACCAGAGGTTGATGCATCAAGGACGAAGACAAATCACATAATGGAGATGGCAGAGGTATTCGGGATAGAGGCTGCTCGCAACTCCATAGTGGAGGAGGCAATGGATACATTGCGTGAACAAGGCCTGAATGTGGATGTGAGACATATCATGCTGGTTGCAGATACGATGACAGTGGATGGCGAGGTAAAGGCAATCGGCAGGCATGGGGTGTCTGGCGAGAAGGCGAGCGTTCTTGCAAGAGCTGCGTTCGAAGAAACTGTGAATCATATTCTTGAAGCTGGTGTGAGAGGAGAGGTCGATATACTGGATGGTGTAACCGAAAATGTAATAGTAGGACAGCCAGTAAAACTTGGTACTGGCGATGTACATCTTGTTGCGATACCGATTGGTGAAATAATGAAGAAGATGAAGGGTGAGAATGATGGCAGTTGAATGGAGCAAAGTTCTTCTGAATGTGATGAAGTCGGGGAATGTGATTATTGGAAGCAGACGAACACTCAAAGCACTCAAAAAAGGAGAGGTGAAATTGGTTGTGCTGGCATCAAACTGTCCAGATGAGGTGAAAAAGGCTGTTGCGGAGTATGGTGTGAAGATAGTGGAGTTTCCCGGCATGGGTGTTGACCTCGGCACATTGTGTGGGAAGCCATTCTCTGTTGCTGCACTTGCAATACTTGATGAAAAGTCTGCAGAGATGTTTACGGAAGTGGCGTGAAATGGCAGAAATAAAGCTTTCAACTGATGAACTCCGTTATATGTCAGTATTCGAGAGAATAACTGGTGTGACTGCGAAGGATTGCATTGTTGATGGGGAAAGGATAATATTCGTTGTCAGTGGCGGAGATATGGGTCTTGCAATAGGTAGAGGGGGAGAGAATGTCGAGAAAGTGAGAAATACGATAGGTAAGAAGGTGGAAGTCGTTGAATATAGTGATGATGTGGAAGAGTTTGTTAAGAATCTACTCCGCCCCATAGCAGTGAGAAATGTGAGGGTTGGTAAGTCGAAAGGCAAGCAAACAATTTATATAGAGGTTCACAGTAAAGATAAAGGACTCGCTATCGGGAAAGGTGGCAGGAACATAAAGAAGATGAAATTGCTCGTTCAGAGACATTACGGTATAGATGGCGTGGTGATAGAGTAAGGAGGTCTGTGGATTGGCCAGAGGTAAGTATGCAGCCAGCAAACTCAAAAAGGATAGGAAGAGATTCAGATGGAGTGATGAGAGGTACATAAGGAGAGTACTTGATCTCAGACGAAAAGCAGACCCATTGGAAGGAGCTCCACAGGCGAGGGGAATCGTACTTGAGAAAGTTGGAGTGGAGGCAAAACAGCCGAACTCTGCAATAAGGAAGTGCGTGAAGGTTCAGTTGATAAAGAATGGAAAACAGGTAGCTGCATTCTGTCCTGGCGATGGTGCCATCAACTTCATTGATGAACATGACGAAGTACTCATCGAAAGGATCGGTGGAAGGAAGGGCGGTGCGATGGGAGATATCCCAGGCGTGAGGTTCAAGGTAGTGGCTGTAAATGATGTCTCTCTGAAAGAACTTGTCATAGGCAGAAAGGAGAAACCTGTGAGATGAGTGTGAGGTGAAACTTTTGAAAAAGGTCTTTGGTAAGTGGGACCCAGAAGAAGTTGAGATAAAGGATTTGGGTATCAAGTGCTACATAAACCTAAAGCCTGTTCTGGTTCCCCATACGTGTGGAAGACACTCAAAGCAGATATTTGCAAAGAGCGAGCAGTCCATTGTGGAAAGACTCATAAACAAGATGATGCGGAAGGAACACAATACTGGAAAGAAGATAAAGGCGTACAACATCGTGAAAAGAGCTTTTGACATCATACACGAGAGAACTGGAAATAATCCGCTTCAGGTGCTTGTGGATGCGATTGCCAATGCGGGACCGAGAGAAGAAATCGTGAGACTGAAATACGGGGGAATCGTTGTTCCAAAGGCGGTTGATACATCCTCACAGAGAAGGGTTGACCAAGCACTGATGTTCATAGCCCAGGGTGCATGGCAACGCTCATTCAAAAACAGAAAGTCGATAGAGGAATGTCTTGCTGATGAAATCATTGCTGCTGCCAATTACGATGTAAAATGTTATGCCATCAGTCAGAAAGAATCAAAGGAAAGGGTGGCAGAGGGAGCAAGATAATATAAAATAATATAAATATAATTGAAATTACATAATTTCTGGTTTGTAGTACTTCCTTACGACGTTATTGCATACCGCACACGATATTATCACCCACTCCCCCTTAGTCTCCTTCACATAATTATCAAATAGCGATGCACCGCACTTGGGGCATCTGTATAGGTTCTTGAAGTAGTACTTGTAAAACCACTGGTTGTTCTTCAACCACTCAAGCACTTTCAGTGCATATTCATAGAATCTCTTCCTCGATATGAGGTTCTCATACTTCAGGTTGAAGAGCAACCTCTTCTCGGTTGTTTTTAGGTGCTGAGGCACTTTTTCCATGATACGGCTCTTATCACTCATGAACTTTATGTTGCTCTCTATGTACTTTACGTACAGATGCTCTGGGCGGTCTTTGTTCCCTGACTCGATAACCTTCAGAAAATAATCTGCCATGATATCTTCCATGACGTCATAACAAATTGTGCAGATGTTCTTCCCTTCGTAATTTTGAGTGTCTTGTGGCTCACCGCATATATCACATTTTTGAAGATGCTGATTTGCCATAGAACTCCTCCATCACTTCCTCTTCCTCCTCAACCGATATTATGCGTGGACTGGTTGCATACCTCGTGAATATTACAGGGAACAGGTTGAGAACTCCCAGAGCTTCTCCTCTGTGGAGCTTGTAGTCCTTTATTGCCATGACATCTGCGTAGTCAAAGCTCCTTGGCTTCTCAACAGGTTTGGGACAGCTTGAGCCTCCGACCTTCACAAGAGTAACAAATGCGTGGTAGTTGAAGGCACAGGGAACTGCTATCACATCACTCGGGAGGTGAAGTGGCTCGATTTTTATTCTGGTAAACTCTCCCTTCTTCAGTTCTATGTCCTCCCCTGCAACGACCAGTTCCCACTTCGCCCTCGTTCCTATCGTGAAATAATAAGGCGTTGCCTCGACGAGTATCGACTTACAGTCTGGCGAAACCATTTTGACTATTTTTGGAGCAACCTCCTCCTCTTCACCCATACAAAGTCCTCCAACAGACTAATTTCTTTACGATATTCTTTCATTCATACTACTTAAACAATATGGATAGCTTTTTTATAATGGTTAATCAAGTAAATTTTGATGTTGCCCGAGGTAATGATGATCAAGGAGGTAGAGGAAAAGGCTGAGAAGCATCTGGAGAGCGAAAAAGAAAAAATAGATTCAATGATCGAAGAAGCTCGTAAGTTCTGCCAGGTTGAAAGAGAGAGGATGTTGAAGGAAGCAAAAGTGGAGGCGAAGTCTTATTTCAAGGAAGCAGTTGAGAGGGCTGAGGCAGAGGCTAAACACATCAGAGAAATGGGCGAGGCTGAACTGAGCAGACTCGTTCCCAGAGCAAGACAGAAGATTCCAAAGGCGGTGGAACTCCTTCTTCAGCATGTATGGGAGGGCATATGTTAAGCACAGTACCAATCACCAAACTCATCTGCATATTCCACACAGCTGATAAAGAAGCTGTTGCTGAGCGACTTCACGAGCTCGGAGTGGCTGAAATTGAGTTTCTTGATGAATCTGATTTGGTAATGTTTGAGATTTCCAGAGACTCTCCCACCAAGAGGGCACATTTAGCATCCTCTTGGATTCTCAGAATTGGCAAGCTCATAGAAGCACTTGCACCTTTTGAGAAGAAAGAGGCCAGTTTCCTCGATGACCTCCTAGGTGTTGAGAGAATCACATGTGTGGAGGTTGAGGGCGGAACTCTCGAAGAGGCTGTGGCACTCGGCGAGAAAATCACAGGAGAGATTGAGCGGGATGTCAACGAACTGGTTGAAAAGCTGAAGGATATAGAGTCCAGAATATCTGATGAAGAGACAAAACTGGTTCAGTGTGAGAGACTGAGGATAGAGGATTTCAAAGTAGAGTGGCTTGGAGAATCGAGGTTTCTGTATGTTGCTGTGGCTACAATCCCTCCCGAGGGAGCCCCTCTTGTTGGGCAGGTAATGGAGAAGAACGGACTCGACCCCTCGTTCATGATAATGCATTTTGTGGAGGGGGCCCCACCGTTGATTGTGGTTGTCTCCCCAAGAGATGATAGGGTAAAGGTTGATAAGTCTCTTCAAGCTGTTGGTGCTGAGAGGATTTCGATAGATGGAGAAGGGACATTGAGTGAGGTGAAGAGGAAAGCCCAAGAAACGATCAAGAAATTGAAAGCCGAGAGGGAAGCCATCGTTGATAGACTCTCATCGATAGCATCTGAACATCTTGATACTTTGAGGGCTGTTGAAGAGGTTTTCAGACTTTACAAGTCAAGGTATGAGATCTTCACAAACAATGGAAAGACAAAGAAAACCTCTGTGATGAGCTGTTTCGTGGAGACATCAAAGGTCAGTGAGGTTGAGAAGGCAATAAATGAAGCGACAGGTGGTGCGTGCATCATCAGTACGGAGGAGGACCCCCCTGATGCCCCGTCCAAACTCGAGAATCCGGATTTTGCAAAACCGTTCGAGATGCTCACAAGAACTTATGGAATACCAAAGTACAATCATGTTGACCCAACACTTTTTCTGATACCCACATTCCTCGCCTTCACAGGTATGATGATAAATGACTTTGCATATGGAGTGATAATAGCTCTTGCAGGATTTTTCCTTTACAAGAAATATGCCCTACTCAGCCAGAGCGTGAAAGAACTATCTCTGCTCATACTGTTCTGTGGTATATCTGCCATGGTGTTCGGTGTTCTCACAGGAAATTACTTTGGAGATCTTGTAGGGAAGTATGCGATGGGTGGAGTGGGTGCAGAAGATGTTGCTCTGTGGATTGACCCTCTCGAGGTTCCAGAGCATGGGTTACCTGCGGTCATACTTCTGTACAGAATAATAGTTTTTGTGGGCCTCATGCATCTGATTCTTGGTCTGGTGCTGGGCATCTACACCAGTGTTAGGAACGGAGAAGTCGGAAAGGCATTCTTCCATTTTGGTGGATGGCTGATGTTTGGTATTGCGCTGGCGATATTGTTGTTCACAGAGGTTGGAGAGCTTCTCGCTTTTCCGTCTGTCCTCCCTTCCTTTATGGTGTATGTTGGAGGGGCGATTGCCGTTGGAGGAATAGTGCTTGCAATGAAGCACGAGCCCGTAATTACTTTGGTGGAGATACCGACGTTCATAGCTTTCATGCTCTCTTATGCAAGAGTCCTCGGGTTAATGGTGGCTGCTGGCGGGGTAGCTCTTGCATTCAACAGATTATCCGCAATTGCGTTTGAGAGCCTTCCTTTCCTTCCAGCAGCCATTCTTCTTGCTGTCTTTGTATTTCTTTTCGGTCATGTGGTTCATCTTCTTCTTGGTTCACTCTCCGCCTTCATTCAATCTCTGCGTCTTCACTATGTGGAACACTTTTCGAGGTATTACGAAGGTGGAGGAAGAGAGTTTCAGCCGTTTTGCATGAAGTGTGTTCATGCACTCGTAAGAAGAAAAGGGGGTGTTTGAGTGGTTGATATAAGTGATACAATGTTGCTTGCCTCGATTGGGGCGGGTCTTGCTGTGGGACTACCAGCTATCGGCTCTGGTATAGGTGTGAGCCTTGCGGGAGTGGGTGGTGCTGGTGTGCTTGCGGAGAAACCAAAAGAATTCAGCACTGTCATCATACTGCAGGCATTGCCACAAACTGCAGTCGTGTTTGGCTTTGTGATAGGTCTGATGATAGTGCTTGGAATGCTCAGTGGAAAGATTACAGAGCTTGACCAGGGAGCTGCATGTGTCGGTGCTGGAGTTGCAATGGGCATCTCTGGTCTTACCGCTGCATGGATGGGTATGGTCGGTGCCGCATCTGCGGGAGCGATAGCAAGAAATCCGAGGACAAAATCATACGGTATCATACTGACCGCAATGCCAGACTTGTCAGTCCTTCTCGGATTC
>QMVI01000063.1 GCA_003661015.1 Methanosarcinales archaeon
AAAATTCCTCCATAACACTCACCTTATCTTCTTCGTTTTTCTCATATATTAAATTGATGGAGTATCATCAAAAGTATAAGTATCATGAGTTCAGAATCAGTTAAGTAAGTATTAAGTAAGTAAATATAAGTATTATCAAATCAACATCATCATGGTATTCTCTCTATCAGGGACTCGGTCATCTTCACCTTCTTGTAGAACTCGCTTGTCATCTGTATGAAACGGGCAGCTATCATTCCCTTCTTGGTTATCCTGTACCCTCCTCTCTCCACCCTCTCCACAAGACCTTCAAGCTGGAAAACAGTCTTCATCTTACTTCCTATGCTTCCCCTGTCCGCAAACTCATCCGTATATCTCCGTATCTCTGAGAACCTCGTTATTCTCTCCTCACCGTTCTTTGCAAGCACAAGCAATATCAACCGATACTGCACATCCCCTGGTCCTTGGGTTATTCCAAGGGACTGATAGAACGATGCAACTTCCGCCTCAAAGTCAACATCAATCTCTATCTTCATCTATCTCCTCCTCGTATTCATAGTCATAGTGCGGTGGTGGTTCCAACCTTTCCTTTATGGACATGGGCGGGAAGTATGCGAGGAACGCAAATACGACCCCAATGAGAACGAATATGCGTGATGCAACCTGAAGCTCAGGAATCTGAGCAATCTTATCAACAAGCGAGAAGTCGAGTACGAGAGAAATTGCAACCAGCGACAGAGTTATCCTGTATTTTATCCTCTTGGGTATGGGTCTCTTTATTATCACCACCAACAAACCGATGATAAGAAGTATCGGAAGTATGTACAGCACAGAGATATACAACGGAAAGAACAAATCACCTATGTCATACATGGAAGACCAGTATGTGAGAGTGGGTGGTTCGAGAGGAGTCAAAAACACCAGAGCTGAAAAGCAGAGTCCAAACACACACACAGCCAGCGAGAAGATGGTTGAGGCGCTTTTACTACCTTTCACGAGATAAACAACAAAATAGACAAGTGGAGCCGACATTAGGGAGAACGGTATTATTGATAACTCGAAGAGGAGCTTGTCTATCTCAAAATTCCCATTATATACTGCAATTATTCTAACAAATTCAAAAAAATACAGCAGACCCACAAGAAGCCAGAACAACTTAAAAGAATACAGTGTTGGTTTGCTTTGTGCTCCTGCATCCTCAGAACCCCTCATCGCAATAATAAAACCAAGGGATGCCAACATTATGGATGCACATATGCTTGCATTCACAATCAAACCGAGCAAGGCTCTCCCTCCATATTCATAAAAGAAACCAAGTTATATAAGTTGTGTGTAATTGGTGATGATGATCGGGAGATTCATAAGAGCGGGTAATGTGGAGGATGGATGGTACAGAGGACTTGGAACGATATGGACCCACGGAGATGTTGTGGAGGATGAGAGAGGAATCATAATAAAAGAGTACTTGAATCTGATGGTGGTTGTGGAGAATCTTGACGATAAAATTGTTCCAAATGGATTTTCATGGAGCAGAGAGCTTCTTGAAGAGTACGCACAGCAACTTCTTGAGGGCGAGAACGTTCAAAAGTTTGAATACACGTATGGCGAGAGGTTGAGGGGATGGAACTGCAGATGCGGAGACGAGAAAACCGACCAGATTTCGTATGTTGTTGATAAACTCACAAAGAGTCCAGAGTCGAGGAGGGCTGTGGCGGTAACATGGATTCCGCCCATTGATACCGAAAGGGAAGAAGTACCCTGCATGATTATAAACGATTTCAAACTGAGAAAAAATAAACTCAACCTGACCGCATATTTCAGAAGTCATGACTTCGCAGGAGCTTATCCAGCAAATGTGTACGCACTGAACAGGTTGCTTGAATTCGTTGCTGGCAAGATTGGATGTGAAAAGGGAGTTATAACGACAGTGTCTGCATCAGCCCACATCTACGAACACGACTGGGACAAAATTCATAAACTTCTGTTTGATAAATGAAATGGGCGGGAGTTGCCGAGTGGTAAAGGCGCAGGGTTCAGGTCCCTGTCCCATAGGGGTTCGCAGGTTCGAATCCTGCCTCCCGCACTTGTACTGTACTGTGCTGTACTGTGTTGCCTGTTTTTAGTTTTGATAAGGTAATACTTCCTTTCTAAAGCATTTTTACTTGATGTGTTGAGTATGGATTTATTTGTTCGAATACTTGTAATAAAAACAATTCTCGGTTGAAATAAGACTGAAATGGGATTGAAAGATTATGAAATCTTGAATGTTCTCCTTATTACACCCATAGGATCCTAAATCTTTGCATCATTCCTTCCATTTTCCTCCCTTAACCTCATTCACCCTTCTCAAGTCCCACTCCTTCACAATCTTCCCTTTCCTGTCATACACAATCGACCACATACCCGCTGGGTTTCAGAAGGATTCCTCGGAAAAAGAGGATTGAAAATCTTTATAAATACAAATCTTGCACGAAAAACCGAGCAACACCACTAATTTTTTACGTCTGCGACTGGTAAAAATCATTTTCTAACTTTTTTTATTTTGATTTTGTATCAACAATCTCAAAATATACCTTTTCTATACCTTCTGTGTATAGAGTGTCTCCTATTTCCATCCTATCAAGCTCAGCACCAAGCTCATCCAAATCCTTGAGTTTGCCAACGTGTTTTATTTTTCCCATCATTCATACCCCCCCTCTTTCTATATGGCTTTTCCATTACAATTCTGAAACCTATGTCAGACTTCTCAACAAATACCCATTCTCCCTCTGCCAACTCTTCAAGGTCTTTCTCACTTCTGAGATGCACCTTTTTTGATTTTGTCATTATGTCATTTTACCCTCTTTTATATAAGTTCTTTTCACTCATGTTGAAATAAGACTAAGAAAATTACAGTAATTTCTTTTTTTCTTATTTCAATGATAATTTTTGTAATTTAACTTTGTTTTTTGATTTCTGTAATGTTTTCACAAAACTAATGTTTCTACAAAGTTTTACAAGAGCTTTTATCCCACCTTTATCCCCAACGCAAATCCTGCCATAAAACTCCCTGCAAAAGGCAGGTTTGACACAAGACCAGACACGAACTGTGGACCACCATTCAAAATTGGGAGGAGGGACGAGACCAGACCACTCAATTTGTCATAATTCACAATCACTATACCCTTGTTTCCCAGATACAGAACCAAAAGAACCACGAGCCCCCCCAAAACCGCAATCAGCTTCCCAATCTTCTTGAGAGCATAACCCACAAGAAAACCACCTATCCCCCCTACTCCAAGCTGATATGATATGGGAGCAAGTGCCGAAGACAGTGTGGGTATCAGGGTAACATCAGCCATGTTTCAACCTCTGACACCAAGATTAAAATCCCTTTCGATTCCAAAACTATTTAATCTATGTATTATAAATGGGAATTTGATGTCAGACACAGACCTAACAAGGATAGGTGTTTCTCTTCCAGAGACTCTTCTCTCCCGTTTTGACAAAATCATAAGAGAGAGAGGATACTCCTCAAGGTCTGAGGGTATAAGGGATGCAATACGCACATACATCAACCATTACGAGTGGATCAGCAGAATTGAAGGAGAGAAACTTGGAGTTCTCACCGTGGTTTATGACCACAGTAAACGCGGTCTTGTGGATGAACTGACAGATATACAGCACCATGCTCTCGGAATCATACATTCCTCCCTCCACATACATCTTGATGAGGAGAACTGCCTCGAAATAATCATCCTGAAAGGAGAGGGGCGGGCTGTCAAGGACATAACAGACAGAATCATGGCTCTCAGAGGTGTGAAACACGTCAGGTTGAACACTGTGGTGCCAAATCCCTGAGGTGCATACCATGAGGGGCTTCTTACAGAGTATCGATCTCAGGGAGGTTGAGGGTGAATACTCTCCCATGCTCGAGGCTTCCAGAGTGATAAGGGAAATCGATGCACCGTGTCTCCTTAAAGTTCGGGGATGGGATGGTGGGGTTTGGAAGGTCGCATCGAACATTTTCAGTTCGAGAGAGCTTTTGTGTTCTGCACTTGGATGCACAAAGGAGAACCTGATAAAGAGGCTGATGGGCGGTGGAGATGGAAGTGTGAAAGTTGTGAAGGATTCTCCCACACTCGAGTTCGAGAAGGATGCAAATCTGAGAGAGCTTCCGATTCTCCAGCATTTCAGAGAAGATGGTGGACCCTATATCACAGGCGGTGTTTTGTTTTCTGAGTACGGGGGTGTGCAGAACGCATCGGTACATAGAATTCAGATGCTTGACGCCAAGAGAGGGGTTGTACGGCTTGTCGCTCCGAGACACACCTACCTGCTTCACTCAAAAGCAGTCGAGAACGGAGATGAGTTACCAGTTGCTCTCGCAATCGGGGTCGAGCCAGTTGTTCTTCTGTCCGCATGCACAAGAGTCGAACTCGGCATGGAACTTATGTACGCTTCCTCGCTCAAAGGAGAGCCAATAGAGGTGTTTGAATGTTCGAACGGTGTCAAGGTTCCTCACGCAGAGTTTGTACTTGAAGGATACATATCCTCCGAAAGGGAAAGGGAAGGTCCTTTCGTTGATATAACCGGTACATACGATAGAGTTAGGCACGAACCGGTTATTTACTTCGAAAGAATGTATCACCGCTCAGACCCGATATACCATGCAATCATGCCATCCAGCCCAGAACACAAGGTTCTCATGGGAATCCCATACGAGCCCATCATATACAGGGCTGTGTCTGAGGTGGCGGATGTTGTGAATGTTGTGATGAGTGTGGGTGGGTGCTGTTATCTGCACGCAATTGTTCAGATCAGAAAGAAGACAGAGGGAGATGGGAAAAATGCCGCTCTCGCAGCTCTGGGTGCACATGGCTCTTTGAAGCATGTGGTGGTTGTTGATGAGGATATCGATGTATTCGACATAAATGATGTGGAGTATGCAATTGCGACAAGGGTTCAGGCAGACCGGGATGTGTTCATAGTGAAAGGGGCGAGAGGTAGCTCACTCGACCCATCGAGTGTGGATGGTACATCGACAAAAGTTGGAATCGATGCCACCAAAAAAAACAATCTGGATGCTTACAAGAGAGTGAAAGAATGAATGAATGGAATGAAATGAAAATGATGTGATAAAGCAATGAAAATGGTAGTGATAAGCGATGGTATTTAATATGATTACGAGATACAAAATAACATAAACATAAATAAAAATAAATAATCAATAAAAATAAAAAATCTATTGAGAGGGATGGCTTTGGAAGGCTACTCGCTTGGGATACAGAAGCTGGATGATGTGGTTGGTCCAGTACCTCCTGGAACAAACATTCTCGTCATCGGGCCCCCCATGAGCTCAAAGGATGTTCTGTTGATGCAAATGACAGCCTATGCGTTCATGAACAATGAGGCAGTGATATTCGTCAGCACGAACATTCCGGGTAATAAATTGGTTGATATGCTACATGATATTGATGGATTCAATGAGGAGAAGATCGGTATTGTGGACTGCATAGCAAGGACTCTTGGTAGCATGTCCCCCGAGACCGACCTTATTCAGATGGCTTCTTCTCCAGTTGACCTGACTGGCATCGGTGTGAGAATAAGCAAGTATTTTGAAGATTTTTACATGAGAAAGGGAATAAAGAAAATAAGGCTCATCATGAACTCTCTATCCACGATACTGATGTACTCCAACATAAAAACGGTGTATCGATTTCTGCATGTATTCACTGGAAGGACAAGGTCTGCAGATGCACTTGGATTGTTCGGAATCGAAAGCGACATGCACGATGAACAGACGTTATCAACCCTCAAACAGCTGTTCGATGGTGTGATAGAACTCAAGATGGAAGGAGATAAAGAATACATCAGGGCGGTTGGATTCACACCAAAGCCAACAGAGTGGGTTTTGTTGGAGGAGGGCGGAGGAGATTGAGTTGCTTGAGACAGGAATCCCCAAGCTCGACAAGCTCCTTGACGGGGGGATACCACTTGGTAGAACTCTGATTTACTACGCCTATCCGGGAGTTGAAGGAAAAGTTTTTGGTATGCAAACTCTTTACAACCATCTCAAAAAGCATCATTCTGCAATATTCCTGACAACAAGTTGCTCACCGACACCTCTGTTCAAAGAAATGAAAGAATTTGGATGGAATTTCTTTGCATATCTGGGCGAGAAGTTCCGTGTTATCGACTCATACTCGCCGTTCATAGGGACGAAAGATGAGCTGGGCATACCCATGGACGAGACCGAGGTGATAGAGAGCTACACACTCCACCTCCTCAGAGAAATGGAAAACATCGGTGAGCCAACGCTTGTGGTTGTGGATTCTCTCTCAACCATCATGGACCTCTGTGGTGAGTACGAGACACTGGAAGCTGTGAGGGAATGGAACAGATACGCAAAAATCCATGACCATGTTATCGTATACAACTTCACCGCATGGCCATATTCTGAGGATGTTTTACATGAGCTGAAAGAAAATATGTTCGAAGCAACCATCATGATAGGCGGGATTGCAGAGAGAGTCATATTCGGACAGTACTTCGGACTTCTCAAAGCAGAGTGGACGCCAACCGAACGCAAGTCGGTGCTCTTCAAGGTCGTGAGACCGGGCGGAATAAGGGTGTATGTTCCGAAAATCGTGGTCACAGGACCGCACAACGCCGGCAAATCAACCTTTATCAGGGCGCTCTCAACGGAAGCTGTTTCGGTTGACAGGCTCGGGACAACGGTTGCACTCGACAGGGGACATGTTG
>QMVI01000064.1 GCA_003661015.1 Methanosarcinales archaeon
ATGTCCATCGAGCTGAGCATTCAACGTAATGACTTTACAACCCATTCTTTCGAGGAGATGGGGTAGCACAACCCCCCCTGCTCCACATCCAGTATCACAAACGACTGTGAAGCTGGTGTCTGCAACACTCTCAACATCCACCCTCTAAAGAATCGATTGGATGTAGGGTGTGATGGCATCCTTTCTATCAACAACCCCGCACGAGTCCCAAGAGGCACATCTATACGATTTTGAAAAGTATATCCTCTCTATTTTCTCCTCCTCAGAATGGTCAAGCTCTGTGCCATCATCAGCTATCACCTTGAGTCCATTGTACTCTCTGGGGTTGTGGGACGCAGTAATCATAAGACCTGCATGTGCATTGTCTCTTACGAAATGCTGTAAGGTAGGGGTGGGAACAATACCAACATCGACCACATCAACCCCTGTCGAGAGCAATCCAGATGCCGCTGCGGAGCTCAACATATCTCCAGAAAGCCTCGTATCTCTGCCGAGTGCAACAACTGAGTCAGGACCGAGATACGTGCCAAGAGCTCTACCTATGCCGAGAGCGAGTTCTGGTGTCAGAGTTTCGTTCACGATGCCCCGTATTCCATTTGTGCCAAACAGTTTTCTCACAGTAAACACCTCACTTTTTCATGCACACCGCAATGAAGTTTCTGAATAGTTGTTCTCCCTTCTCAGTATGAATAACTTCGGGATGCCACTGTACTCCAAATATCGGTTTATGCATATGAGCCATAGCTTCTATCTCACATACCTCTGACCTAGCAAGTTTCATAAAATTGGGTGGCAGAACTGAGACCTCATCCTGATGGGATGCCCACACTTTTAGCGATGGTCCGAGTCCTTTGAGTATCACATCTTCATCTATCACTTCCACTTCCACGCTCGCATATCCTCCCCTCCTTCCCTTCCTGACCTTCCCACCAAGAGCGAGAGCAATGAGCTGATGACCCAAACATATCCCAAGAATGGGTATGTCAAGCTTTCTCACATATTCAACACACATGCCTGCCTTTTCGAGAGAAGGACCACCACCCAATACGAGTCCAGATGGTTTTTCCTCCATGATTTCAGATGGGGAGAGAGAATTGGGGACAAGCTCCACATCCAAATCAGACATATCAAGGTCTCTCAAAGCTCTGAGTATCAGATGATTGAACTGACCGTAATTATTCACCACATACACAAGCAAATATCTCACCATCTTCATTTTCTAACTTCTTCATTCCTCATTTTTTCCCTATCTATTTATTTTATTTTATCAAATCCTTTATGATACGGCCATATGCAGGTCTTGCTATCAGAACACCTATCAGCACACCCACTATCGTTATGAGAGCAAATCCTTTCAACGCACCAAACGCAATGAAGAACAAAGAGGACATGGCAATCAGCACGGTTGATGCTGCCGCAAGTATGATTGCAAACGCTCTACCAAGTCTCTGCATGTAGAGTTTGGTTGTTGGCATCCTTCCACCAGATAGAACCTCATCCGTTATTATCACGAGGTGGTCAACTCCGGTTCCTATGGTCGCTATTATTCCTGCAATCGATGCAAGATCAAGCTCCCATTTGATTAGAGAAGCAAAACCAAGAATGATTATTACCTCAGATATACTCGTCCCAATCATGGGGAGCAGTATCCGACTCTGTCTGTATCTTATGAACACAACAAACACCACACCAAGGAGAACAAGCAACCCAGCAATCACAGATTGTTTCTTGAACTGACTGCCCAAGGCGGCAGGAACTTGTCCTGCACCTATCACATCCACCTTCACTGGAAGGGCTCCGACTCTAAGATGGATCTGCAGGTCTCGGGCAGTCTGCTCTGCATCACTTCCGAATCCAGTTGTTGCTACCAGATTCCTGACTGGCTCGTACCTGAGCGTGTCTGCAAGCTCAGGGCTGATTGTTGCATTGAAAATCTCCCTCTCATCCAGAAACATAACGAGAGGATAGTTTGATGGGTTCTCAAGCACCCCATACTTTATCGCTGTGTCCCTCAGTCTATCTGCACTTTCCCTGTCTATCCTGAACTCCACACCCCACCCTCTCTGCTCATCATACACAACCTGCCCCACCGACTCAATACCCTCTCCTGTAAAAAGTGGGATATATTGGCCATTGATGTAGAACTTCACCTCGAACTTGCCCGGTGTTGTGACTATTCTCTCTGCTCTTGTCAGGTTCTCCTCTCCAGCCATATCTATCAGTATATATTCCCCGCCCACAGTCCTCGTTTTTATATCTTTGAGACCAAGAGCGTTCAGCTTCTCATCCAGCACTCTCTTTGTGAGTTCGAGTGTGTTGCGTGTAACACCTTCTCTGTATGATACAACCGTTCCAATGGGAGAGACCAACGAGGAAAGCTCTTCCTGAGATATCTTGCTCCTTATCTCATACAACACCTCACCATTTTCCTCAAATGGTGTTATCTCAGAGCCTGTAACTCTCTCAAGGAATAACTTGGTTGCTGTTGTGTCATCCACCCAAATGGTGACCTGATTTACATTCCCTGAGGGGGTTACATCCGCTGTGTATCCATAAAGACTGAGAGAACTCTCAAGCTCATCAACTGAAACAGTTGACGGGATGGCAAGTGTAATCGTATCTTGTGCAGAATTTACAATCTCTGGTTTGAAACCAGTTATTCTTTCAACCTCATAACTCACAACCTTTTCCTTTGATGCATTCACACCAACTATTACGCCCTCCACTTTCAATTGAAGGGTGGAACCTCCAACGAGGTCAAGACCATAATGGAGATTTGTCTTCAGCTCACCATCTGAATATGAGGGGTGGATCAAAATGATAGAAATCACAACAGCCAATATCAGAGCAAGAACACGAAAATCCATTAGTAAACTATCTTTACTCAATGCAGGTGGTCTGGATACTGATTTTGTTGATTTGGGTTTTTTTGATTTTTTAGCCATCCAACCTCCACCTCATTTTCCATCACTTCTTTGTCAGATACCACCTCAGCAATCCTGCATTCAGCATCCATGTGTTCATGATGTCCACACTCAAACCAAATATCAGAACGACTGCAATATCAGCCAGTATGTCTATCCTCGTGTAGGCTGGGGATACCACATATGAATAAGACGAAACTAAGAATAGTATGAACGCTGCAAAGAGTGATGTCAGTGTCATCGTGAGTCCTGTTTTCATAGCTCCAACCAACCGATCTGTAAATTCCCCCTTCCTTCTCAGCAGTCTGTTTGTCAACAGAATATCGCTGTCCACCGAATAACCAATGAGCATTAGAAGAGCTGCAACTGTTGCAAGTGTTAGTTTTATTCCAAAAATGTTCATGAGTGCTATTGAAATCACTATATCTGAGAAAGCAGACAGAACGACCGCAACCGAAGGAACAAATGTTCTGAATATTATGAAGACCACGATTGCCATGCCAAAGAATGCAATCAAAACAGCTTTGATTGCCTGAACCTGAAGAGTTTTTCCGAACAACGGAGATGTTTGTCTGATTTCCACATCTTTGTATCCAGAGAGTTTTGACCTGATAGAGGTGAGCTGTTCTTCTGTAAGCGGTGGAAACTCAATCAATTTCCTCTCTCCATAGTTCTTCACACTGACAGGATTGTATTCCTCAAAATCTTTCATGATTTCTTCAGGTGTTTTATCACTTGCAAAACTCACAACTGTCCCGCCAACGAACTCATATCCCATATGGACGGGATAACCGGTTGTAAGATAGGTTGCACCAATAATTCCAAATGCTATCAGAAGAACTAACAACGGCAATACTATCATCTGTCTAAGTTGCACCTTCTCAATATACTCCCTTATTCTCTCTTCAGCCCGGATAGATTGCACACAAATGCTCAACCATACAAACCAAATAAAGATATCGATTGAGATAAATGGTAGAGAATATATAATAGAACAGTATCATGGCTGTGAGTTTATGACCACCGCAAAAGAAGTAAAAGAGGATACAAAGTATCTGATACTTGGTGGAGGGGCGATAGGTCTCTCCTCTGCAAAAGAGTTAATGCAGAGGGGAAAAGTGCTCGTGGTGGATATTGACGAGAAGAAAGTGAATACGCTCATAGACCAAGGAATAGAAGCGGTTGTTGGGGATGCTGGAGATGAGAGCCTACTTTCTGAACTAATCAGCCCTGAAATCAAGGCAGTACTGATTCTCACAAATGATGTGGAAGTAAATAAAAGAGCAGTGGAAATCGTGAAAAAAATCCGTTCAGATGTGTATGTAGTATGTAGAGTTGACCTGCTGAGAATGAGAGACGTAGAGGAAATTGGTGCAGATTTGGTGATTGTCCCTTCCCTTGTGGTTGCAGAAAAAATATTTGAGTCGATAGAGAGACGGGAAAAGGAAAGCGTAGCAGAAGAGCTTATCAACACACTCAAAAGTATAAAAGGGAAATTCGGCATCGTCCTCCATGACAATCCTGACCCTGATGCAATTGGTGCTGGAATGGCTCTTTTGGAGATTGCTGAGAGTTTGGGTATTCAAGCCGATATATTATACGGTGGAGCGATTGGGGTAAATGGTAACAGAGCATTCGTGAACGTTCTCAATCTCTCGATGAAGCATCTCTCTGAAGTTGATATTACAGAATACGAGAGTCTGGCAACCGTGGACTTTCAACCAAGTATGAACACCAGTCTTCCCTCGGATGCTCCTGTCTCAATCGTGATAGACCACCACGAACCTACCGGGGTTGAGGCTGAGTTTGTTGATGTGAGACCGGAGGTGGGTGCAACCTCTTCCATACTCACATCATATCTGATGGAGCTCGATATAGATATTTCAAAAGAAACAGCGACAGCCCTCCTATATGGCATAGCAACTGATACGCATCTCTTTAGAATGAAAGTCTCTCAACTTGATTTTGATGCGGTTTCATACCTGATGCCAAATGTGGATTACGTACTGATATCTGAAATCTACAATCAAATCGTATCTACCGAGACCATGGATGCACTTGCCACCGCCATTCAGAGCAGAAAGATAAAAGGACCTTGGTTAATATCGACGGTGGGAGTTGTTGGAGACAGAAATGCAATCTCACAGGCAGCAGATTATCTGATAAATCTGGAAGGCATTCTTACAGTCGTTGTGTTTGGGATAGTTGGAGATAAGATCTATGTGTCTGCAAGGACAAAGGATACACGTGTGAACATGGCAGAACTCATGGAAAACATATTCAGTAAAGACATGGGAGGAAGTGCAGGAGGACATGCAATGAGTGCAGGTGCGACAATTCCCCTCGGGCTGTTCGCAGAATTAAAACTCGAGGACAAAGAAGAGTTGCTGAAACTCGTTGAAGAGGTAATAATATCCAAACTGACTTCGTTCGTAGGTGAGGGAGTCAAAGAAGAATGAAAAGATATGGAACGACAGAAGATATGAACAGCAAAATGTTGAAAAATAAAAGATTCGTTCAAAGCTGACTATGGTATAGTTTATTTATGGTATTATTTATTATATGTCTCCCATCCAAAACAACCTAAACTAAAACTGAAGAATCCAAAGGAAGGGTGAGTTCAAGCGTGGAAATTAAGAAATACGAGTTCAAAAGACAGCTCGAAGAACTGCAGAGTAAATCTGGCAGAGGGACTGAGCTTGTCTCTCTGTACATACCACCGGGGAAGCCGATACATGAGGTGGTGGCTGACCTTAAACAGGAGTACAGTCAAGCGTCCAACATCAAAAGCAAAAGTACGCGTGTAAATGTGATGAGTGCTATTGAGTCTATTCTTGCAAAGCTCAAGTACTACAAATTCCCCCCGCCAAACGGGATGGTCATATTCGTTGGGACAATAGACTTGGGAGGGGGTAGAACAGACACGATGAGTGTTGTACTTGAGCCTCCCGAACCTATCACCCTCTATAAGTACCACTGTGCATCTGAGTTTTACCTCGACCCTCTCCTCGAAATGTTGAGAGACAAAGACACATATGGGCTGTTGGTTCTGGATAGAAGAGAAGCAACAGTAGGACTTCTCATGGGAAAGAGGATAGAAGTTGTGAAGCATCTCACATCAAACGTCCCAGGGAAACAAAGAAAAGGTGGGCAGAGTGCAATGAGATTCCAGAGATTGAGGCTGATAGCAATAGATGCGTTCTATGAAAGAATTGGGAAGGCAGCATCAGAGACCTTTCTCCAAGTACCGCGAGACGAGTTAAAGGGCATACTCATAGGTGGACCTTCTCCTACCAAAGAAGAATTCCTTGATGGGGAATACCTCCACCACGAGATTGCCAAAAAGGTGATTGGTGTATTTGATGTGGCATATACCGATGAAAGTGGCTTGTATGAACTCGTTGATAAAGCTCAAGAGGCACTTCTCAACATAGAAGTTCTCGAGGAGAAAGCAAAACTGAGAAAGTTTTTTGAAGAGCTTGTCAAAGACAGTGGACTCGCATCCTATGGTGAGGATGAGGTGAGAAGGAATCTTGAAATGGGGGCTGTCAGCACCCTCTTCATTTCAGAGGATTTGAGAAGAATGAGATACACGCTCAAATGCTCGTGTGGATATACCAAGAACATAACTATCAAGCACAAACCCGGTAGAATTGTGGAGCCGGAGCCAGAGAGTTGTCCAAAATGTGGGGGGACTATGGAAATCGTGGATAAAGTGGACGTTGTTGAAGAGCTGG
>QMVI01000065.1 GCA_003661015.1 Methanosarcinales archaeon
GAAAGACATCATATCAGATATCATCTCATAATTTTCTTCACCCTTCTTTTTATACTCCAAGAAAATTGGGTTGCAATAGTCTGAAACGGCGCCCGCTCACCGAATGCTTTTGTCTTTCCATCACATACCGCCTCAATCACATCATCCATCCCTCCAGCCGTATAGACCTCTGTGTAGGCAATTCCAACAGTTGAAGGGATATGGGAATCACTACCTCCCACCTCTGGTATATTCTCGGAATGTGCATATATTTCAGCCAACTTATTTGAGTACGAGAGTATGTACTTTGAGTTTATCACCTCTATAGCATCCACTCCCTTTATCTTGCCTATCCCATGTCTGAATCTGTGGAATGGATGGGGAGCAATCACAATAGAGCCATCTTTATGTGCTGTTTTTATGACCTCTTCCGGATGCTCTCCTATCTTGAAATCTCTCTGTGGAAGGAGAACGATGAGATGTCCTCTTGATGTTGATACCTCGACTCCCGGGATGACGAGCAACTCAATGTCATTATTATCGACCCATTCTGCGATTCTGTATCCACCTTCTATTGTGTTATGGTCACATATCACAATTCCATCCAATCCTCTTTTGAGTGCATAGAATACTATCTCTTCATATCTGCTCTTTGAGTCAGGGGAGTGCTATGAGTGAACATGAAAGTCTATTTTTAGCATACATGTGATTATTCTGTCAATCCAAAAATGTTTTACGCTCCATAGGATATTGGTGTTTGATGAAGGTGCTTGTGGTCACGGGCAGACTTGCTCGGAGTGAGGTTATAAAAGCTGTGAGGGATGCGCACATCGATGGAATCGAAGTCGGCGTATTAGATGTGGATGTAGCTGCATTTATAAACTCAAAAAAATTGATATCCTATCTAAAAGAAAGGGAAAATCTTGATTTTGATATGATATTAGTTTCTGGACTAATAACATCGGATTTTTCTGAGGTTGAGGAAAAGTTTTCAATCCCGGTAAGACTTGGGCCAAAACATGCCTATGACTTAAGATATGTGCTTCCTCTTTTAGGCGAGGTTGAGCTCTCCAAAGAAATTCCAGCTTGCGTACTTCTTGCAGAACATATGAGAAAAAGAGCGTTGGATGATGTGAGTTCGTATGAGAGAGATGCAGTGCCATCCTTCACTCTCAGAAATGTGAAGATAGGGGGAAACTCGAGAATGAAGGTGCTTGCCGAGGTTGTGGATGCGGATAAATTAGACTCACACGAACTTTGTGAGAAAGTCAGATACTTTGTTGAGAACGGTGCAGACATGATAGACCTCGGGATATCTTTTGATGCGGATGAGAACGATGTGAAGAGATGTGTTAAACATGTGAGGAAGGTTGTGGGGTGTCCAGTAAGTGTGGATACCCTCTCTCCGGAACTCATATTGGCTGGAGTAGAGGCTGGGTGTGATCTTGTCCTCAGTATAAACAACAATGTGATGGACGAGCTGGAGGAGTTTGAAGAGAGTATTGCATATGTGGTGGTACCTGATAATGGGCATGGGATAATGGAGAACTTAGAGAAGGCAAGGTCTATGGGAGCAAAGAAATTGATAGCAGACCCATTGCTTGAAATAAAAGGCTCAAAAGGGTTGGTAAAATCCATCCAAGATTATATCGAGTTCAGAATAAGAGACAAAAAAACACCTCTGTTCTTTGGTGTTGGGAATGTTGTGGAGCTATTTGATGCTGATAGTGTTGGTATGAATGCAGTGCTATCAGCCATTGGATATGAACTTGGAGTTTCGATTCTTTTTACTCCCGAATATTCTCCAAAGACGAGAGGTAGCGTCAGAGAACTTTGGCTCTCCTCATGCATGATGGTGTTGTCTAAAATCAGGAACACACCTCCAAAGGATTTAGGAATCGATTTGTTGGTTCTGAAAGAGAAGAGAAGAAGACCTTCATTGCCAAGTTCATGTGGGTGTGTGGAGGGAGTGGAAAGGGACATATGGAGGCGTGATCCAAAAGGCTCATACACAATAAACATATCTGATGATGGGTACATAATTGCAAGACACACAGATGGGTGGTGTGTGAGAGGAAGAAGTGCAAAAGAAGTTTACGATACAATTCTTGAGAGAGATGGTATCTCCTATATTGAACATGCATTGTATCTTGGAAAGGAACTTGCACGAGCCGAGTTGGCTCTCAAATTGGGGAGAAGCTATGCACAGGATGACATCTTCTGATTATCCACTCTCATTTAGCTCTCTCATTACTTCTATGATTTTCTCCATAACTTTCAGAAGCTCAAGCATCCTTCTTGGGTCTTTCTCTTGTTCAAGCTCTTCTGATAATTCAAGGAATTTCTGTCTCAGAGATATTGATGCGTTCCATAGCCCAAGACTCTTGGAGTTCACTCTTGCCTCTCTTTTCTCTACCTTTTTCTCTTCACTCTCCTCCTCACTCTCACAAACTGGGCACAATATTCTTCCTTTGTATCTAAACAGGGGTGCTCCGCACTTACTGCAATGTTGGGCGAGCATAGTTCCGCCTAACTCCAGCATTTTTGAAATCTTCTTTATCTTATCATCTTCCATCATCTCACCTCTCAATCCATTCTCTGTATGGTATAAGGGGTGAGAGTACATAAATCCCCATTGCCCCCATTATCAACAACCCAGTTATAACAGTTGTATGTAAAGATAACAACACAGATATTATAAATGATATGGATAGCAGGGAAAATGGTATAACAATTTCTTTCTTTCGTGGTTTTGGGTAGTAAGAGTTTCCTATCATCAGGATTGACAGAATGAGCATTATGATTGGGTGTAGGTAGATGAGAGAATTTTCATAGAACTCGAGGATTAGGAGCGTTGACAGGATGACACCTGATGCAGTTGTTGGCAATCCTTCAAATCCATTCCTCTTTCCCTCTTCAACATACCTCACATTGAAACGAGCAAGCCTCATCATACCAAATGCAACATACAATGCACATATGATGAGAATAAGGTTGAGAAAATGACTTGAGGAGAAATTTGATAGTATGCTGTATGAGAAAAATGCTGGGGAAATACAGAATGCAAGTGCATCTGAGAGTGAATCAAGCATGACACCAAATTCTCTTGTACATCTGTCTTCAAGTCTGGCAATCACACCATCCACACCATCGAGAAGAGCACATAACAAGATTAGAGATGCAGAGATTTTGAGCATTCCTTCAAATGTGAAAATGAGGGACGAAAAGCCCAGACATATTGAAAAGAGTGTTATTGTATCAGATATCCGTGTTAACATGAATATGCCCTTATCATTCATGCTGACACCCTCTTGCGTGCAATCACGCTTAGCCCACTTTTCACCTTCTGACCTTTCGAAATTGTTGCAGTCCAAATATCTGAGAATTCAACATCAACTCTTGAGCCCAGAACTATCGTACCAACTTTCTCTCCCTGTTCTACAACCTTCCCCTTCTCCACATCACATAAAACAGTGCGAGCAAGCATACCTGAAACAAGGTTTAGTACAACTCTCTCCCCCTCATGTTCAAGAAAAATTATAACCCTCTCATTTCTCTCATCAGTTCGCTTCAAAAATGCAGGTAAGTGTCCCCCTTTTATTTTCTTTATCTCCACAACTTTTCCCTTGCAAGGACTCCTGACAGTATGAGCATCGAACAGACTCATGAATATCGACACACCATTCTTCTTCACATCTATCACTTTTCCATCTGCTGGCGAGAGCAGGACTTTGGAATTCTTTACAATCTCTCTCTCGTCATCTTTGGATGACAGTAGAAACGACAGAATTAAAACAGACGCAGTAAAAGCAAATAGGAAGTAATACATTTTATCTCCTGTGAAAAGATACAGTATCAGTGATGAGAGGGCAATACCCCACACCATCAATTTACCTAGCCTTATTTTACGTTCTCTCATTCGTTCTATCCCCCTTTAACACACATATGAGGTCGTCAAGAAAGTCCAGAAGCTCTGGGAGTATTTTAAGCACACCGTATGCTATCAACACGAGTGCAATTGTCGAGCCTATCTTTGCATATACAGCATGTGCAAGATAAAAGCTCTCGAGAGGATCTGGTGACAGCCATCTCTCTCCAGATGCTATTAGAACAATGGCATTCCTGAATAGGTTTAGCGTGTAGATAACTGGAACCGATATTACGAACGCCATTAGCTTTCTCTTGACCTCAGCGTCAATTGCCATTATCAGCCCTATGAAGAGTGCCATACTTTCGATTGCTGTGCATGCAAGTATTATCTCGATTGTGAATCCTCCAAGCGATATCATGTTTTGCCCATTAAAAAATGCTTCTTTTCCCAGCATATTTGCCAGCCATACACTTTGGGAGGCAACCACCCCTATTATATGCTTTTTTAGGAATGTTATCTCAGCAAATGGAAAATACACAATTCCCCCTATCAATGACGCTTTTGTGAGTGTGAGAAAAGGCTCTTCCTTTTTTGATTTTAAAATCCTGTATGATATCAATAGACAGAAGATTGCTGTGAGAATTGTCAGAGCTGTGTTGTACCAGTCTCGAATTTCGATGTAATGGATGGGTTGCATACCCCAGTGAACAGCAAAGAAAAGCCATCCAATCCCACCCACTTTCATATTTCTTGTGAACGAGCATATACCAAATAGAGCTATAGCAATCCACAGAAATACCAGCATAACCTCCCCTCACGGAAAATCAAAACCAAGTTTCACTGAGGCTCCTTTGAGAAGTCCAAAGCATCCGGTAAGCATCATATCCCCAAAGGGTGCTGGAAAGCTCACTTCGTGTGTGCACTCTCTAAGGAGATATCTGTTTGGACCTGTTGCAAAGATTTTTGCATCATCCACATTTTCAAGTATATATGCACCATGCCCACCTTCCGCCTTTATATCTTCATGTGATAACTCTCCGTTCATTAGCCCATCTATAAGTTCATCAATCCTCCTCGGACTCAGGAGATGAGTATGGTGTTCAAATATCCCAACAACCCTACCATCTACCACAGACGCTCCGAGTGTGTGTCCATTACCAACGTTTATTACTATTGCTGATGACACATCCTCGCAAGATATATCATCACAAACAAGACATCCGAATATGGCAGCTGGACCTGTATCCATTACAACACATTTTCTTGGATGGACATCTTCTTGTATTCTTTTCATTCTTGTCAGGTATGATGGAATGTTTTCGAAATACACGAATTTGTTTATGTCTCCCCCTTCTTCTATTATCTTTTTGAGATGTGAGAATCGGAAATCCCTGTTCGAACCGAGGGAAAATCCATGGTCCTGAACTGCGACCGCCATATACGGTGGAACTGCCTCATCTACTTGAGAGAGTATTCTCTCAAACATTTCGATATTCAAATCAGATAATTCGAGATGTACAGCTCCATTAGGGGGCGTGGATGTGATATGCACCCCCATCTTCCTTACTTTTTCGAGGTCATCCTTAAAGGTAAGGGCAGCATCAGGTGTTGCATAGACATTTAGCCCCATCTTGATGTGTTCTTTCACAGCTCTTGTTATATGTCCTCCCCCCATCACTCCCCCACTCAAGAATACATCCTTCCTCTGCCTCCCTGCCTCCCTTATTTTTTCTGCCATGAGGTAGGTGGGAGATGGCAGAACCATTTTTATGCAGTTCTCCACATCCTTGTCTTCATCGAAGAGCAGAATGTCCTGTGTCACGAAACCTATGTCGATAGCCAGTAGCTTCATGTGAGCAACACACATCTTCAACACAAAAAAGCTTTATGTATCGATGTGAAGGGATACAATCAATGCCAAAGCATCTGATAGTGACTGAGAAAAACAATACTGCAAAGAGAATTGCAGAGATACTTTCAGCTGGCACATACAGTAGGGAGAGGATAGAAGGTGTTGAAGTTTATTCTTTTGGAGACAAAATCGTGATGGGACTCAGAGGACACATTCTCTCGGTTGACTTCCCCAAAGAATACAGTAGATGGGAAGAGACAAATCTGAGGGACTTAATCTTTGCAGATATTGTTCATGTCCCTGTGCATAGAAAATACATAAAACTGTTAAAGAAACTGAGCAGAGAAGTAGAGAGAATCACAATTGCCACTGATTATGACAGAGAAGGAGAACTCATAGGTGTCGAGGCTTTGAGAGTAATAAGCGAAGTCAGAAGTCTTGAGGATGTGAGAGTAGATAGGGTGAGGTATAGTACCGTCACCAAAGAAGAGATTTTGAGTGCCTTTTCAAATCCTGTAGAGATAGACTACAATCTTGCAGCTTCTGCAGAAGTAAGACAGATTGTGGATTTAACATGGGGCGCAACTCTCACACGGTTTCTATCTCTGAGTGCTGGGAGAGTAGGTAAGAGTTTTTTATCTGTTGGAAGAGTGCAGTCTCCAACGCTTGCCCTTCTCGTTGGGAGAGAGAAAGAGATACAGAGCTTCAAACCAAAGAAGTATTTTGAGGTTGAGGTGGAGCTTGAAAATGGAGTTGTTGCACGCCATGTACACGGTAGGTTCGAGACTTATGAAGAAGCCCAGAAGATTTTGAATTCCCTCGATAGTGTGGCTAAATTGCTCGACTTGAAGAGCATTGTAAAGAAAGAAAGACCGCCAATTCCATTCAACACA
>QMVI01000066.1 GCA_003661015.1 Methanosarcinales archaeon
GGTGAGTACACAGTTCTGATGATGGAGAGGTATTATGAGGAGAGAGAAAACGGTCTCGACCCTTATGGGGCGATGAAGGAGGCAACCACCAAAATCGGAAGAGCGATTCTCGCATCTGGTTTGACAGTTCTCTTCGGCTTCTCTGCCCTCATCACCTCTCCCTTCCCGATGCAGTCGAACTTCGGTTTTGTTACTGTGATGGACATGACCTTCGTGATACTTGCAACCTTCTTGGTATTCCCACCACTGATAGTGACGCTTGACAGGTTGGGTGAATTCAGAGGACGAGATATACTGAAATCCAAATTCAAATCCAAATCCTGATTTTAACAAATTCTATCCATTTCTCGCATTCTAAACCATGATTGTTGAGGGAGTCGTACTCAGAATAGGCGAGCCGAACTCGAATGGATGGCTCATCCCTGAGGAGGAAGCTGGCAGGGTGATTGAGTCCCTCCCCTCGACCCCCCTTACCCTCTCATCAAAAGAACACACCAACGAAAGGGTGGTTGGAACGGTTGTGGATGCGTGGAGGGACGGAGATAACGTGGTTGCCCGTGCCGAGGTGAATGACCCTGATGTGAGGGACATGATGCTCATGGGAGAGCTTCCAAGGGGATGGTCTCTCAACGCAAGGGGGCACATCTCAAACAGTGTTGCCCGCGACATCGAAATCGATTCCCTCACAATCGTAAGAAATCCAGCATACAAGGAGGCTGAGTTCAGAATGGTGGAAAACAGGGAAGAAATTGGAGACAAAAATGAAAATAAAACTGAAACTGAGAATGAGAAGAAAAAAGATTTCGAGATAGAAATAGAATCCTACGGACTGACGGTGGGATACTACGACAGAGAAAGTGGAAAATGGATTGCGTGAGGTGGTTTGAATGTGGAACAAGGGAAACAAGGTTGTGCTTGCTGGCTCTCCTATTGTCGAGGAGATGAAGATGGGCTCCAATGCAATCCAGTCAGACATGGTACCCGGACGCCTTGTGGTGAGAGATACATCTGATGAGAGTGTGAAGGAAGCACCTGCCAACACAGCCCAGCCAGTTGGCTGGATAGGATACGAGCAGTCCCACCCATCCTACCGCCCCCCAGACAGAAGTACCGCATACTCCTCAGACGCCTACATTCCAGTTCTGAGGGGACCGGGAGTTGTCCTCATATCAGAGATTACATCCTCTTCGATAACCAAAGGGGACTTCCTCGTGAGTGCGGGTAATGGAAAACTAACAAAGGCAACGTTCGATGCAACCACACACTCGCTTCAGTACGTGGCTGTCGCAATCGCTCTCGAAACAGTCGATGCATCCACTGTCGATAGGGAATGTGTTGTGATGAGTTTGATTTGATGGGGTGATGTGAATGATGCTTTCGCCCGAACATTATCGAAAGTTGAGAGAGGATGTTGTGATAGCAGCAAGAAGAGCAAATGTTGCACGAAAACTCATGGCAATCAGAGGACCACTTGGTCTTGGGGTACAGCAGTACAGCTATGATGTGCTGGGCGAGGTTGCCAACGCCATACTCTCCCATGTGTTCGAGGCAAGGGACATGGATGTTGTCAATCTCACCCGCACAGATGTGAATGTTCCAGTACTTCAGAAAATGTTCGAGATTTCGAGAAGGGATGTCGAGTCCTCGAGAAGGTATGGAATACCGCTGAACACCGCACTGGCATCATCGTGTGCATACAAGATATCTTGTCTCGAGAACGAACTCTCTCTGGTCGGATGGCAGAAAGACAGCTCATACGACATCTCCGGACTCTATGCATCCGCAGGGAACTCCATCACCGGCTCAGATTTCGGAACCGCAGGAAATGCCATAACGAGTGTGGCTGATGCGATGGGCTCCCTGATGGAGGACGAGGTCTTCCCACCATACAATCTGGTGCTACACCCAACCCAGTACGCAGAGCTTGTTGGAAACGTTCTCACATCTGGAGACAGAGAGATATCTCACGTAAAGGAGATGATTGGTGGTGAGGTGGTGGTGACACCCTTCATCTCAGACGGCACTGGGATGTTGCTCGCAACTCCTGAAGCAAGGTTCTTCGAGCTCGTTGTCGCCCAAGACCTCACGGTTGAGACATGGGAGGACCCGGATACCAAGAATCTGAGAGGCAGAGTGTTCGAGTGTGTTGTGCCTGTGGTGTATGATGGAAATGCGATATGCAAGCTGACAAGCATCTGATTGAGGCATCTGTTTGATTGAGGTGTCTGGATGGCTATATATGATGATGTGGTTGCACTCACAGGCACACCCCTCTCACAGAGCGAGGTTGAGGACCTGATAGCAATCGCAGAGGAGGAGATAGACTCGGTACTTTCGAGGGAGGGGATTTCCTTCTCGGAGTCCCCGCCCCACCTCTACCTCGCCACCCTCTACCTCTCCTCTGCCCTTGTCCTTGAAAGAGAACTGCCAGACTCGATACGTCTTGGAGACCTCTCAGTTTCAAACACCAGAGCAGAATCATACCGTAATCTGGCGTATAAACTCCTCAGGGAATACATTTCGATGGTCTCTGAGAGGTGTGTTCTAACACTCGTGTCTTCAGATGAGGAGTGAGGAGGTGTGGAGGATGGATGGAATGAAAGGTCCTCTGTGGATGCCAGAGGGAAGTGTGAGAGCGATACTAGCCATGGTGGTTGTGGTCTTTTCGTTGATTACGGTGCTCAGGGAAGGTGAAATTCCTCAGTCGCTGTTGGGGATACTGGGCATGGTGATGGGATTCTACTTTGGAGTGAGGAAGTGATGGTATGAAGGGCACATGCGAAACACCCACTCTGGTCGAACTGCGGGCGGATGTGAAGGAGCTGAGAAATTTGGTGGATATGTTGTGTGAGAGGAGGAATGGAAGTGGAAGACCATGACCTCCTCATCGAGCTGAAAAAGGACATAGAGTACATAAAGGCAAAACTGAGGATGCTGTGTGAGTATGATTCGCATCTGGAGGAGAGGGTGAGGGCAATCGAGCAGAAATACGCATACATCATGGGTGTGGCTTGTGCAATCGCTTTTGTTGTGTCTCTTCTCGTCAGTTGGATGGGCAGTTGAGGGATAATCATGATGGAAAGACTGGAGAGCTGGGCGAAAACACTCATAGACAGATTTGGCACCCAGATGACTCTCAGAAGGGTTTCATCAATCACATACAACGAATATGACGAGGCTGAATATACTTATGAGGAAACAGATGTGAAGGTGCTAATGGGGGCGAAGAAGCAAACGTTTGTTCGGAAGGAGGATGGGCTTCATGAGGCTGTGTATATGAAGGCGATTTTGGAGAAAGATGTGGATGTGGGAGAGGGTGATATGCTGGGAGAATGGGTGGTTGAAAGTGTGGAGGAGCATTCCTGCTTCAAGACTCTGATTCTGGTGGCTGAATAAGAAACTTTTATTTTTATCGCAAAATATATTAAGAAATTTCTTGTTTTCAATTAAAATTACAACCGGATTGAAATTACAACCGGATCATGGAAAAGAAATAAATTGAATGAAATCGGAGAATGTGGGATGGGAGTCAGACTCGGCATATACTACAATGGCTCTTTTGGTGAACGGTTTGTGGCAAATCTCGTGAATTATCCGTACTCATGTGCCTCCTTCGGGGCGTGTGGTGTGGAGTACTGCACACATTGCAAGCACTATTCGTATTCACAGGATATGGTGGGTGTGGTTGAGATGGAGGACCCAGAGGGGATGCCCGAGTTTCTGGACGATTTGGACTATCCAATTCAGAAGATGGAAGCGGATGTTATCGTTGCAATACACATGCATCCCGACATACTTCTGACTCTTCCAGAAAATGTGTCTGCAGATGCCCTCATCGTTCCAATAGAGGGGAAATGGTACCCAAGGGGCGTGATAACCGAGCTCGAAAGAAAGTGTGAGAAAATGGGTATGGAGTTTTCAGCACCCAAGCCATTCTGCATGCTCAGGGAAAGAGAAGACACCCCAGTGATAAACCAGTTCATAAACCATTTCAGAATCGGATACCCGAAGTTCAGAATACGCAATGGCATAGAGGTGCTGAGAAGTGAGCCGTGTGGTGCTGCATGGTTTGTTGCAACTCGATTGAGACTCTCTGGGCTGGACTCGGACATCAGGGAACTGTGGAACAGAGTGTCTGAGGCACATCACAGTTTTCCCTGCACCGCAACCATGGAAAAGGACGAGGAGTACGGAGACAGTCTGTTGCACGTTGCAGGGTACATTCTCAGACACGCAATAGACGAGGCAATCGGGTATGAGGGGGATGAGGAGATACCTGAGAAATTGAGGGAGATAATACTAGTACTCTGATAAGCAATCTAATCTAATCTAATCACACAATCGGCAACCTCGCCATCACATCTTTCGAGTTCCTTCTCATTGCTACATACAAATCGAATGCGTTGTGGGTTGCAACTCCCTCAGCTGTTATTCGGAGGACAATTCTCTCGTCCTGCTCAACCTTCATGGCGGACAGGTTTATCCAGTACGGAAATGCAACCGTGATGGAGCCACCTCCCGCATCAAAATCGAAGATGTGCTGATGGCACTCAAATCCCCCCTCTACCTCCTCTGAACCATCATCCATGATCTTCGCAATATCCACACTTGGTTTTATGTAGGCAGTTCCATCGCCTCCCGTGTTCTGACATGTGAGAGTTATCCATCCACACACAACACCATCCACCACGTAAACATCTGCAGGTGTGAAGGGATACAGCACATCCACTGTTCCAACATCCCCCCAACTTGTCGGGATATGTCCTAGTTCATCGTACTCCACTATGTCAGCGTATTCATGGGTTGGGAGGGAGGTGAGAATGCGATAGTACAGGGAGCCACCCCACTCAAATGCGTCTTTGAACCTCACACCCCTCAGCTCGATAACGTTCCTGCTTATCATTGTCATTCTCACAATCACCCCGTGTTGACGGTGTACTCTCCCCACTTCTCCCGTGCCTGATATTCGGTGACAGCTCTTGCGAGTGTCTCACCGTCCAGATTTATTATGATGGATTGTGGTTCGATTTTTATTGTTATGTTGCTGGACTCATCGTTTACGTTGGTTGGTTTTACAGGTAATTTTGCCGGGAGCCCAGTAAAGAATGTGAAGGCAGGATAATCAGAAGTATCTGGTATTTTTACGCCCGATAAAATCGGTTTTATTCTGTCCACTGTTTTCAGGATTTCCACGCTCTGGTTTATATCTGTATTATGGTTTGGTGTGTGTTCTATGTTGTATGCCATGAGGTACCACAGCTTCCTGATTCTGTCTATGTTAATCACCTCTCCTCAACCCCCCTTCGGATACGTGGGTCCACATGAGCTTGGTTGACGATGTCTTCGAAGCCGTCTCCCCCTATGAGAAGGGGAACCATCACGAAGTAGTCGATGTTCACATCGTAGTCGGTGGTGGACTCCACTCTTATCACGATGGCATCCCCCACATCATTGTCATCAAATTGAACATCGAGATAGTGATATCCCAGCGTGGATGGGTTCACAGTGGATGAGGAGACTGTGGTGGAGTCGGTGATATTCTCAACCGAAATCACACACTCCGACCCGGTTTCACCGCTCAGCCTGAATATCGCCTTCCATGTCCCCTTCTTCGAATTTGAAAGGGTTCCCCAGTCCCACTGCCAGTATTCCCCGTTGTTGCACAGGGAAATCCCTTGGGAATTCGAATAATCTGGATTGTCCGAGATGAAACCGGTAGCTGTCCCGCTGCAGTCTGTGGATTCAGCCTCCACAAACAAATCACCCACGTCGTAAGACGGGACGAAAGCACCGAAGTATGCGGAATGACTGATACCATTAGCTGAAAGCCATACATCCCCCGACTTGTAGAAATAGACATTTGCATTCTCAACCCTGTCAAGCACACTCACATAATCCTTTGTCGGGTCAAATGCCACCATCCACTCCATATTGCGGTTTCCCTCTCCATCGAACACAGCGTCTCCAAGCCATGCCGTATCATCAACCGAACGAACCCAGTATGCAAACCTGTGGCTGAAATACATTCTGTAAGCATATGATGAATACATCAGCGGTCTCCCTCTCCACATCTTCAGTGTGTATGTTTTATCGTTCAGGGTGTAGTTCGCCTCGACATAATCTGGTGTGAGGTCCAGAAGCTGAAGAGAGCCATACCCTGTTGAAGATGCCAGATATATGACATTCGCAGAATTCCACCCTCCCTCACAATAATAGTAAGGATATATGTACTTCCCGGCAACCTTGCATCTATACAGTCCGTTTTCAAGGACTGGATATTCAGAGCCAGAGAAGTTATGGGATGTGGAGTAAACTCTCGAAGAGCCGTCGTATGCCTTCACCTCTCCCACATTCACCTCCTCTCCATCGAGTTCGTAGGATGCTGTCCGGGACTTCACCAGCGTGATTGTGCCGTCTGATGTGGTTCTTGTGATGGTTGGTTCGGCTCCGATGTACTTCGCACCGACCGGCAGAGCGATATAACAGTAATCGGTCGAATATCCCTCATCTGCAACCGGATA
>QMVI01000067.1 GCA_003661015.1 Methanosarcinales archaeon
GGATTTCTCCAATTAACTCAACGATATCTGGGTCATCATCGACTATCAGTATTTTTGTCATGTTCCACCTACTCTTTGACTGACTTTATTCTTTAAATTTTTGATTGTGAATGTACCAGGCGAGAAATTCGGAGTAAATTATGAGGGCTATGAGTGAGCACCATACCGCTAGGAGTATATGCAAATTAAGTACATCAACGCCCCACAGTTTTCCAAACGGCTGGTTGATGAACATGTACGCTTGTGCAGGCATAATATATACTATTGCAATTGGCAGTGCTATCAGGAATGCAAGGGCTATGTAGGATGATACGAAGAACATTATGAGGAATACACACAGAACAAATATTGTGAAAAGAATGAGTGATACAATCATTTTCTTTTGACCTCCCACACGCTTACAACAATCGGGATAAGGAACATGAGTACGAACATGATAATATAACTGATGGGTTCTGTGATGTCTGGAACCACCTTTTCTTTGAGTCTCAGAGAATTCGATAGAGTCTTTTTCATTGCCCCATCTTCGTAATACACCTCTACCGGCGGTATCTCGTACACCCCCCAAGGCACACCATATCGAAGAACCACACCGTCTTTCACTTCATCGAACTCCCAGCTTCTCCCAGTCAGACTGTCCTTTATCAAAACATTTTTTGCTTCCATGTTTCCTATGTTTTCGACCTTCAAAACAATTTCCTTTCCGACTACACTCAGATGTGCGGTAAGCATGGCACCCCATACCGTAAATTCACACTCATTGCTTGATACGATGTGCGTTCCATCGATAATGAATTGTGCGGGTGGTGAGACATATGTTTTTGGAACGGTCTCTGATGTTGGGTATGCCTGATACTGCACTGTCACATCTCCATCCACCTTCATATACCTTTCAAATCTTTCTGGATAGAACGAAGGGGCAGGAACATCTACGAGTTTCCCTTCGACAGTCTCTTTCTTGTCTTCTAGTTCTATCACAACATTGAGCACACCGTTCTTGTATTCAACTCTCTTTTTCAGCGAGAGCGATGCAGGAATTTCGACACTTTTCACAGCAGACTTCTCGATGACTTCTCCATATGGGTCATACCCCCTTACATACAATCCGACCTGAACCTCCTGAGGATATGGTTTCTGGACATGGGGAATAACCTCTTCGAACTCAAACATCTGCTCTGGCTCAAAAACGTTCATCATTTCAGTTTTTTCTTCGTCTCCTATCCAGTATGTTATGCTGATGTTTATTGCGTCTGCTCCGCCCACATTCTTGACAACACCTTTGCACATCATTTCTGTGGTGACATTGAGTTCCAGCGTTAGATCTGGTCTCGACCGCTCGTACATTATGAGGGTGGCAATTCCGTTATTGATACTGTCAAGATACACTCTCTTTGACTCGATCTCTGCAAACTCCCCAGCCGAGATATTGTACGTATTGTAGTGGAGACGGAGGACGACTTCATTCTGATTCTGATTCACCCTCTCTGCAATTATATCATCTTCAACGTTCTCCCCCTCCCTTACATCAATCATTGATGTGGGAGACCACAGTCTCACCCTCTCGTATTTCATGATTTCCATTCTACATGATGAGCCATTATAAACATCCTCAAGCAGTATCATCATATTTCCTATCTTTCTACTCTCGCCGGGAGCAAGAGGAACTCTTCCGATGAAGTTCTTCTTCATATATACATCGACCTTTACTTCCTCATCACAGATAACCCTGAATAGATAATCACCACTTGTGATGCTCTCTCCACTTTTGAGAGTTCCATCCCACACCTTTACCCACATGTTTTCGTACTGAGGGTCTGTGCTTGAAGAGGGGTTAGCCTGAGCTGAACCCACCCCTGTGTATAGTGCAATCATCAGTACAGTTATCAGAATTCCCATTCTCACCCGGTTTTCAATCACAAATCTCAACTCAATTTTTGATTATTCTGATTTAAGCAATAAATATATAGATAAATTGGATAAAAGTATTATGGGGTTGAAATCGATGGAATACAAAATAGAGAAGATATTGATAGCAACTGACGGCTCTGAATACACGGAAAAGGCTATTGAATATGGGTTATCGCTGGCAAAATTATTGGGTGCAAAGGTGTATGCGTTGTGTGTTGCGGACATTGCTCCCGCTCTCTCAGTTCCTCTCGAAGGTTCGTTGAGACCTGTTCTTGAGCTTATAAAGAATGAGTGCATGGAAGCAACATCTGAGGTGAGAGAAAGAGGTGAGAAGATAGGTGTCGAGGTTGAATGTGTTGTTCGTGAAGGGAAACCTGCAAGCGAAATTGTGAAGTTTGCAGAGGAGAACGAGATAGATCTGATTGTAATGGGCACTCTTGGAAGAGGTGGCCTTGAGAGAATTCTTCTTGGAAGTGTGGCAGAGAGAGTGATCAGAACATCAAAAGTTCCTGTGGTGGTGGTCAGAGGAGAGACATAATCTGAGTCACCAATTGGAAATCAGTAATACAACCTGGCATCTCTGCACTTGGCAAACAGAGTTTCCATCTGGTCTATGAGTTCTTTGCTACCGAGATATACCGGAATCCTCTGATGAAGTGCGGTTGGTTTTACATCGAGTATTGACCCCCTTCCCACAGAAGATTTTCCACCAGCCCCCTCTATTATAAACGACATGGGGTTTGCCTCAAATTGCAGTCTCAATTTTCCATGGGGTCTATCGAGGTATGCAGGATAGGCGAAGAAACCTCCCTTGTGAAGTACTTGATTCACATCTCCTATAAACGACCCCCCATACCTCAACGCATAATTTTCTCTTTCAAGTAGTGCAATGAAGTGTCTGAATTCTGGGAGCCACATCTCTCTGTTGCTTGGAACTCCATACACCTTTCCTTTTGAGGGTATCTTCAAGTTCTCGTTGATGAGGGCATAAACATCTTCAAATCTTTCCTTCCTACCCTTCACAAACTCGTGTACACCTTTTCTTGCACAATACACCATCGTCGTTAAAGGACCATACAAGATTGTGAGTGCTGCCCTCAAATTCCTGCCCATGGCAGGCAACTCATGTCTTGCATCATATATTCCACATATCACACCAAACAGGTTGTTGCTTTCTATGTTGCTCGAGCCATCGAGAGGGTCAAGGGTTATGTTGAATGCACCAGTACCCTCTTTGTTCTCTATCGCTTCGGGCGTCTCTTCAGAAGCCAGCTGGTTTATCAAGCCGGTGGACATCAGCCCTTCTGTGAATAACTCATTTGCCCACACATCTATTTTTGTCTGTTCCTCTCCAGAAACGTTCCAGGTGCTTGCCTTTCCAAGTCTGTGGGGAAGTTCTCTCCTGACAATTTTTGACAGTTCTGCAATCTTGAGTATCACTCTCGCAAGTTCTTCATCGAGTTCAGATACATGTTCTTCAAGTGTGATTACCTTCTCCTCACCCTCCCCAATCATCATCTCCATATCCACCATCTCTTCTTCTTAACCTTTTGCTCCTTCTTTGTTTCCTCCTCTTTCTCTTCTTCCTTCTTTGTTTCCTCCTCCTTTATGTTTTTGAGGGAGTCTGTCAGGTTTTTCAGAGTGATGGAGAGGGTCTCAACCTGTTGCATCAGGAAGTTCTTGTCTCTTTCGTATTCCTCTAGTCTCTCTCTGAGTACGTTGAGCTCTGTTAGCAGAGACTCATCGGTTGTTGTGCCTTTCTTCAGAAGTTCGAGTATCTGTGAGAGTTTCTCACTATTCTTACTCTCTGCCTCAGCTTCTGCCTCTGCAACTCTCTTTTTGAGCTCTTCACTCTCTTTTCTGAGCTCTTCATTCTCTTTTCTGAGTTTTTCGACCTCGTTTTTCAGTTCCTCAATTTTTGGGGAGATTTCTGATGATTGTTGTTCTGAAGAGTCTTGTTTTGATTCGGGCTGCTGAGAAATCCATGGAAGACCAGAGTTATTCGCATTACCTTTAAGTCTTTCACGCATCTTCATTCTTATCTTTCTCTCAAGAGCTTCCCTTTCTTCCTTTGAGAGCACCATTTAACAAAGCCTCCAGAGACCATGTACTAATTCAGAGACTATGTACTAATTTTTTGAAATAATATATATAAGTTAGTCTTTTGAGGGGATTGTATGGATGATACTCTCAAAAAGTTGGCAGAGAAGTATGCCTTATACAATGCTGTGAAATATCGTTCTCCTCCCCGCACCGAGTCCGTACTCGGGAAGATTTTATCAGAGCATCCTGAGCTTAGAAAAGATGTAAAACACGTGAAAGAGGTAGTGGAGGAGGTTGTAAAAGCTCTTTCAGACCAGAGATATGAGGAATGGAAAAAGAGATTGGAAGAGATTGCTCCTGAGATGCTTGAGCATAGAAAAGAAAAAAAACCAAAAAAAGGCTTGAAAGAACTCCCAAATGCTGTGAAGGGAAAAGTTGTGATGAGGTTTGCACCAAACCCGAATGGCCCACCAACACTTGGGAGTGCGAGAGGGATAATTCTGAATTCCGAGTATGCAAAAATGTATGAGGGTAAGTTCATACTCAGGTTTGATGATACCGACCCTGTGAATAAGCGGCCCCTTCTCGAGGCTTACGACTGGTATATCAAGGACTGTAGCTGGCTTGGAGCAGAACCAGATGAGGTTGTGTATGCCTCAGACAGACTTGAACTGTACTATGAAATTGCAGAGGAGCTGATAAGGAAGGGACATGCTTACATGTGTTTCTGTTCAAGCGAAGAATTCAGAATTCTGAAAGCGTCCAAGAAAGCATGCCCACACAGAGACACCTCCCCGAAGGAGAATATGGAATGGTGGAGATCAGCTCTTGACGGAGAACTTTCACCCGGCAGTGCGGTATTGAGAATAAAGACAGACATTACACATCCAGATCCAGCTCTTAGAGATTTTGGGGCATTCAGGATTGTGGATGTCCCCCATCCGAGAGTGGGTGATAAGTACAGAGTGTGGCCCCTCCTTGATTTTGAGAGTGCTGTTGAAGACCACATGCTCGGAATCACCCATATACTGCGGGGGAAGGAGCTGTCAGACTCAGAGAAGAGACAGAAGTTCATATATTCGTATCTTGGATGGGAGTATCCCGTTGTCGTTCATTGGGGAAGGATAAAGATTCATGAGTTTGGTAGGTTATCTACAAGCTCACTTGCAAAAGCTATCGAGGAAGGGGTCTATGGAGGATGGGATGACCCAAGAGTCCCGAGTGTCATGGCATTCAGGAGGAGAGGTATTCAGGCTGAAGCAATAAGGAGATTCTATCTCAGTCTTGGTGTCGATGAGAGCGATATCAGCGTGAGCCTTGAGAATCTGTATGCGGAGAACAGAAAGCTCATAGACCCACATGCAAAGAGGTTTTTCATGGTCAAGAATCCTCTGCTTGTCGAGGTGAGGGGGGCAGAGAGCACTGTTGCGAATCCGCTCGTACATCCAAAGAGGACAGAAAGGCGGAAGATTGAGGTTAGAGCAGTAGATGGTGTTGCGAGAGTTTATGTGGAGGAAGATGAGTTCAAGCAATTGCCGGATGGAAGAACAATAAGACTGAAAAATCTGTATATTGTCAGAAAAGAGGGAGATTGTTTCTACCATGTCAAAAGTGAGTTTGTCAGAGGGGAACTCAAAAAAAAGAAGATAAAAGTGATACACTGGGCACCTGAGGATGGGCTGGACTGTTTGTTAAGAACTCCAGAGGGCGATTACAGAGGGGTGTGTGAGAGAGAAGTTGCCAACCATGTGGATGAAGTTGTTCAGTTTGAGAGAGTTGGATTTGCCAGAATTGATTGTGTTGTGAAAGAGGGGGTTGTAGCATATTTTGCCCATAAATGAAATGAGCTGTGAATTTGAGTGGGTGGGCATCCTGCAGTCGACACAACTCTCTTCGCCCAGACACCATGCATCTTCCTCCATCCCGCAACCCCATGAGCGATGGTTGCCCATGGTAAGCCTGCTCCCTTCCGGGCCTGAGCCGTTTCCCATGGTTAAGCCATAGGGACATGCCCTCCGGCAAGCCCCTATGACAGCACCACCCCCATGGGACGGGACTTCTCAGTCAGATGCATGGGCTGTTGCGAAAAGAGCCTGTGCCTCCCACAGGCTTTCGTCCCCCGCATATCGACGATTTCGGGTTACAGGCAACGCCGAGCTGCCCGGACTAGCCCACCCATTATTATTTTGGTAGGAATTGATATAAATAGGTTGGTGTGGTAGAGCTGGGATGGTGATCAGATGAAAAAGGAGCTTGAAGGTTTTGTTCTTGGGAGTAAAGCGAGAGAGAAGGTTCTGTTAATTCTTGCGAAAGGACATGTACTTGA
>QMVI01000068.1:0-5000 GCA_003661015.1 Methanosarcinales archaeon
ACATCTCATGAGAACAATACTTCTAAATCTGATGAGATACGCTCAGGAAAGTGAGTGGAAAGTTGTCATGGAAGCAACACATCATGGGCCCACCGAGGTAGACGTTCCTCTTGTCTTTGTTGAGATAGGTAGCTCTCCATCCGAATGGAAAGACAGTTGGGCAGGAGAGGTCGTAGCACGGGCTATACTGGATAGCATAGGCAAGGAGAAAAAATGTCCAGTTGGAGTTGGTCTGGGTGGGCCACATTATCTAAGGAGGGAGACAGAGTTGATGTCCTCCTCGAATGTGAGTTTTGGTCATTGTTTTTCGAGTGTTATGCTTGAGAGGATGGATGAGGATGTATTGGGGGAGGCGGTTGAGAAATCAAAAGCAGACTTCATTTATGTGGATAGGAAATCTGTCTCTCCATCTTTAAGGAAACGAATCGAGGAGATTGCAAACAAATTTGGATATACAATTCTGAGAGAAAAAGATGTAAGGGCGGTTGGAGTGTTGGGTATGGATGACTACTTGAAGCTCTCATCCCTCGGAAAGGTGAGGATTGACACTGGCGTTCAGGGTCATGAGAGCCATGATTCGTTATTGGTTGTGGAGATGCCAGGAGATTTGTGGGATTACCTCGACAGAAGATACAGAAACTCGCTGAGAAAACTCATAGAGGAGCATGGATTGGGCTACATAGAGTCCGGGAATGGAAACATTCTACCCATCATCTTTGGGTTTGATGAGTCAGTTGTTGAAAAGGCAAAGGACATACTTTTTAATGTTTTATCATCCTATGAGGAATATGAGTTCCATTCCCCATCCGAAATAATCGTAAGGAGGAGGAAGATTAATATGCAAAAAGCAGAATCACTCGGTTTGAGTGGAGCAGAGTTGAGAAAACTTTTAAAAGGAGAAGTGATTGAAGTAGATGGAAAAGCTATTAAACCAGAGATGGTATATGAGAGTGAGAGCATAGCTTTTAATATTGAAGTCAAGCTGATAAAAGGAGAGTTAGTATGAAGACCATCGTTGAAGATGCAATTGCCCGTAGCAGCCCGCGTACTAAGTCCCCAGTACTGCAAAACGAGGATATTGATGCAGAGCTTCAAACACTTCTTGAGCAGTTGATGCCTAGGATAAAAGTGATTGGGTGCGGAGGTGCTGGCAACAACACCATAAACAGAATGTTTGAAGAGGGTATAGAGGGTGCGGAGCTTATAGCAATCAACACAGATGCGAGACATTTGTTGAGTGTCTCGGCAGACCGCAAGTTATTGATCGGTAGAAAGACAACGAGAGGACTTGGTGCGGGAGGATGGCCCCAGATTGGTGAGGCGAGTGCACAGGAGAACAGAGACGAGATATCAAAACTTGTTGAAGGAGCAGACATGGTTTTTGTGACCTGTGGCCTTGGAGGAGGCACAGGCACTGGTGCAGTCCCCATCGTAGCTGAGATAGCTGCGGATGCAGGTGCCCTTACGATAGGGGTGGTCACGCTACCCTTCTCGGTTGAAGGGAAGATTAGACAGGAGAATGCACTTGCTGGACTTGAGAGATTGAAGGATGTATCAGATACAGTGATAGTGATACCAAACGACCGTCTTCTCGATGTTGTGCCAAGGCTCCCACTTACAGCAGCCTTCAAGGTTGCAGATGAGGTACTCATGCACGCTGTGAAGGGTATCACAGAACTTGTCACAAAGACAGGACTGGTGAATCTTGACTTTGCAGATGTGAAGACTGTGATGGAGGATGGCGGTGTGGCGATGATAGGTCTCGGAGAGTCTGATGGTGATGATAGGGCGGTTGAGGCAGTTCAGAGAGCACTGAGAAGTCCATTACTTGATGTGGATATATCCACAGCAAAGGCTGCCCTAATCAACATAACAGGCGGTCCTGACCTTACAGTCTCCGAAGCGAAAAAGGCATGTGAGGAGGTGTACACTCAGATCGACCCAGATGCAAGAATCATCTGGGGTGCAAGAATCGAACCAGACTTTGAGTCAAAGGTGAGAACGCTCATAATACTAACTGGCGTAAAATCACCACAGATATATGGTCCATCTCCCAAAGCCAAGAGTAAGTACGGCATTGACATACTCTAACGGGCTTAGAGGCTGATAAACATGACAAGACGCGATGTGAGTGAGAGGTCTCCACAAATTGACACACTCGAGACCTTTTTGAAGAATCTTAGGAATCTTAGTATTGAATCTGTGAAATTGAAGCTCAGAGAGTACATCAGGGTGCTCAGGTACGCGAGGAAACCCTCTAAGGATGAGTTCTATATGGTCTCTAAGATTGCAGCAGCTGGCATACTTTTCATAGGTCTGATAGGTTTTGTGGTATATCTTTTATTCAGTGAATTACCAACTTACTTTTGAGGGGATTAAATGGAGGAAAGCAAGATATTTGCTGTGAAGACAACAGCAAATCAGGAGAGGTCTGTTGCAAATATGATTACCCAGATTGCAAAGAAGAACAAGCTTGATATAAGGGCAATACTTGTGCCGGATGAGTTGAAGGGTTATGTGCTTGTTGAATCTCCGAGAAAGGAGATAGTGGATTCTGCTATCATGACTATTCCGCATGCAAAGGGTGTTGTGAAGGGTTCAACCGACTTTGCTGAAGTGGAGCACTTCCTGACACCAAAGCCGTCTGTGAGTGGAATTCTTGAAGGAAGCATAGTTGAGCTGATTGCAGGCCCGTTCAAGGGTGAGAAGGCACGGGTGAAACGAATCGATGAGCTTCATGAGGAGATAACAGTGGAACTATTCGAGGCAATGGTTCCAATACCCGTTACTGTGAGAGGGGATCATGTGAGAGTTCTGAGAAAGGAGGAAGAGTGAATGCCAGTTGTTGAAGTTTTGGTAAGTGGTGGAAAAGCAACCCCTGGACCACCTCTCGGTCCTGCACTTGGGCCACTTGGTATTAATGTGAAAGAGGTGGTTGATAAGATCAATGAGCTGACAGCAGACTATGATGGTATGGAAGTTCCTGTGAAAATAGTGGTGGATGAGGAAAAGAACTTCACAATAACGGTTGGAACTCCGCCCACGACAGCACTTTTGAAAAAGGAAGCAGGGATAGAAAAAGGTTCTGGAGATGCTGGCGCAAGCAAGATAGCAGACCTGAAGTTTGAGCAGATTTTAAAGGTTGCAAGAATGAAGAGGACAGACATGTTATCGTATGAGCTCAAAGGCGCTGTGAAGGAAGTTCTTGGGACTTGTCTTTCGATGGGAATTACAGTTGATGGGAAGAGCCCAAAGGAAGTCCAGAAAGCAATTGATGCTGGGGAGTATGATGATGTGCTGAAAGAGGGAGAAACATGAAGGTGCTTGTTGTCGGGAGTGGTGGGAGAGAGCATGCAATTGCAAAAGCTCTCTCAACCTCTTCTGAACTTTTTTCTTTCATGTCTAAGAAAAATCCAGGAATTGCATCTCTTTCTGAATTCCATATTGGCTCTGAAACAGACCCCAATGAAGTCGTGGAATATGCTACGGAGGTTGGAGTGGATTACGCCGTGATAGGTCCTGAAGCTCCCTTGGCAGAGGGAGTTGCTGATGCTTTGGAGGATGTAGGCATATTTACATTCGGTCCGAGGAGAGATGTTGCAAGACTCGAATTTGACAAGGCATGGGCAAGAGAATTTATGAGGAAGTACTCGATCAGAGGATATCCTGGGTTCGTTGTGTGTGAGAGTGTTGATGAGGTTGAAAATGCTCTCAGACAGATAGGCGAGGCAGCAATAAAACCATCTGGTCTGACAGGAGGCAAGGGTGTAAAGGTGATGGGCGAGCACCTCCACAATGAAGAGGAAGTGCTTGAGTATTCCTCAGAGCTGTTGTCAGCTGGGCATAAGGTTGTTGTTGAGGAGAAACTGAACGGAGAGGAATTCACAATTCAGGCGTTCTGTGATGGGACCAATCTTGCCTTCTCTCCTCCAGTCCAAGACCACAAAAGAGCATATGAAGGAGATACAGGCCCAAATACAGGAGGGATGGGGTCTTACAGCGATGCCAATCATCTTTTGCCATTCCTCACACAAGAAGAATATGATGAAGCATGTAAAATCATGAAAGATGTTGTAAAAAATGTGAAAAATGAGACGAACACCCCTTACAGAGGTGTTTTGTATGGTCAGTTCATGCTGACTGCCGAAGGTGTGTATGTTGTTGAGTTCAATGTCAGATTTGGGGATCCAGAGGCTTTGAACATACTTCCAATCATGCGTACTGATTTCTCGTATGTACTTCAGGAGTGTGCTGAGGGAAAGCTGGATGATATCGATTTTGAGCATAAGGCAACCGTTTGTAAATACCTTGTCCCGAAAGGCTATCCAGACAATCCGGTGGCAGACTCACCAGTATATGTGGGTGATGTAGGGGATGCGTTGTTGTTTTTTGCGAGCGTGTATGAGAAAGATGGTGTAATATACACAACTCGTTCAAGAGCTGTTGGTGTTGTTGGTATTGCGGACACTCTGGAAGAGGCAGAGAAAAAGGCTGAAAGAGCAATTGGAAATATAAGAGGGGAGCTCTATCATAGGAAGGACATAGGGACAAAAGAGTTAATAAACAAGAGAGTTGAACATGTGAAGGCACTTAAAGATTTGCGAGGGCGTTGAGGACAAAGCTTAAATATGGATAGTAGTAAAATAATATTCCCTTTGTAAATATGTTATTTACATTGTTGCACGGTGACCGGCGTCGGCCCAGAAGGTGGGGAAATCCCATGTCGTGAAGGGCCGCTTTCAAGCCGTGCAATATTCAAATGGGGACTGGATAGTGATCTATTCCGTCTGACATGGGTCTTGGCAACCCGGTTAATTCCGATCGGAGTTGCTAATTTAATTTAGAACCCCGCCAGTTCAACTCTGGTTGATCCTGCCAGAGGCTACTGCTATCGGGGTCCGACTAAGCCATGCGAGTCGTATGTTCCCCTTCGGGGGAGCATGGCGCACTGCTCAGTAACACGTGGATAACCTACCCTTGGGACCGGGATAACCCCGGGA
>QMVI01000069.1 GCA_003661015.1 Methanosarcinales archaeon
GCTCGACACAGAAACCACATGCTCAACTTCCCTGATGTAGCTCTCGAGTGAGTCCATCGCTTCCAGAACTTCTGGAGATGTTATATCATCGGAAGAAACCATCACAACAAGGGTGTCTGTTCTGAAATTTTCAAGATAGAGATGCTCATAGTCCTGGTATAGGCGAGAGTCCTCATCAACAAATGTATCGGTGCCAGTTGCAAATTCTATCTGTTGAGCCATAAACAAGGAGAGTATGAAGAGGAGGGTGGCACCTACGATTATCAGTCTCCCATGAGTCTCCACGAATATGCCAAGCCTCTCGTAGAACCTTCTGATGGACATCTCACCGAACTATATCGTAATTCGATTATAAGTTTGTTGTTTTGGTGTGGAACCAGATGAACTCGACAACATCGAGAACCTTGCCACCCGCTTCTGTGAGGTTGTGGGCACAGAAGTTGCACGGAGTTATGATGGTTGACTCGCCAGCCTTCTCCACGATTTCGCGGGACATCTTCAAGGTGAGTTCTGGGAAGGCAGACCTTACCCCACCTCCCCCACCACAGCACCATCTCGGCAGTGGCTCTATGAGGTTGGGGGTGTCGAACATGGACAGGAATCTTTTTTCGAAGTCTTTGCTCATGTGGCAGGAGTGATGGTATTTGTAGGTCGTATTGTCAAAATTTCTCACCTCGAGTTTACCCTCCTCTATGAGGTCAAGCAGAACCTCGCCTATGTGAATGGCATCCACACCCGCCCCCCTCAAAACCGAGTGGCATGCAACGCACATGCACACAACTTTCTTTCCCTCCAGTCTTTCAAGAAGTCGGAGCAGCACATCTTCATGGGGGAGTCCTATGTTTTTCAGGGGAGAGCCACAGCAAACCTCATCTATGAGAGAGAACTCAAATCCTCCTGAGTTCAGAAGCTCTATTCCCTTGACCAGAGTACTTTTTCTTCTCGCCAGAGTGAAGCAACCAGCAAACAAAATGGTGTCTGCATCACTTTTGATGTCAAAATCAAAATCGTATTCAAAAATTCTTCCAGAAAGAGCCCTTTGATAGAGTTTCTGATGGGGCTTCAGCACATCTCCCTCAGATATCCTTCGCCTCCTCAATTCGAGGAGGAGGGAGTTGAGTTCGATCATGGAGGGGCAGTTCTCTTTGCAGAGCGAACACATCGTGCATTTGAAAAGCACATCTGAGTCTATCCCCAAGATGGCAGACCTGACGATTCCGGCAGAACTCCCAACCATTTCAGCATTGTAAACCGGGCAGTGGACAACACACGAACCACACCCTATGCACTTCAGAACATCTCTGAATGAGGAGTTCAGAATCTCCCCTCTCCCGTTGTCTATTACGACGAGCACAACCTCCTTCGGTCCGTACATTCCTTTTATGTACCTCTTTTCGATGTCAGCTGTCTTGGATGGTCCTCCAACGAATTCCACGAATGATGGAACTATAGAGCCGGTTGCGTACAGGGTCTGAAGTCTTATCGCAACTACCGCATCATCCATACTTTCGTATATCTTATCGAGTCCAACAAGCATCACCACCCTTTCCGCATTCGAGAGAATCTGGCTCACATTCCCCTCGTTGTGTATTATGAAACAGCAACCCTCTTTCGCACATACACCGTTCACACCCAGTATGCCCACCTTTGAATTTCTGATATGTGATAGGACATCCCTTCTTATCAAATCAGTCATCTCCTCCACACTGGCCTCTTCCCTGTCGAGTATTCCATGTTTCATGAGAACCCGCTTCACATCCTCCGCAGAGAAATGGGATATGGGGGCGGTTGGATGGGAAGGTGAGTCTCCTGTGAGCTGGAGAATTCGGTCTCCAAGGTCTGTTTCCACGAATTCGATTCCCTCTGATTCGAAGAAGTTTCTGATGTCAAGTTCGTACGTGAGGTTTGTTTTCGACTTCACAACCTTCTTTTCAGACCCTATTACGGATTTTATAACGGAAAGTGCATCTTCTCTTGTTTTTGCGAAGAAAACTTCGAAACCGTTTGCCTTCAGGCTCTTCAAAGCGATGTCCCAAAGCTCGTCCAATTTATGCAGTGATTCGTCTCTGATATGAGAAAGTTTCTGTCTCTCGTTATCGTCAACTGCAATCCGTTCCCTTACCTCTGCAAACGCCTTCTTCAAAGGTTCCATCAGAGTAAATGTTTTAAATTGTTATGGTTAATATAATGTTAGCCCAGGTAGCTCAGTCTGGGAGAGCGCCGCGCTGAAGACGCGGTTGTCCCCGGTTCAAATCCGGGTCTGGGCATTTGTATTTTCAATCTTCTGTGTAATATCTCAATTACTCCAACGGTCAAGATTGCTTCTAACCTCACCTTCTTTGAAAATTTCCAGCACTGTTTCAGATATTTCTGAAAGTTCGTTTTCAAGCTCAATTTTTATTTCAGAACGTATCTTCCCCACTGACCTGTATTTCTCCACCAGTTCTTCCCGTAAAGCCCATGCTCTTCGCTCACATATTTTGCCAAGCTCTGCCAATCTCATGTGTAATTCATTCCCTGAATTGTATTTCGGAATCGGTAGCTCAAGGACTTTTTTATGAATGTGTCTCGGACCGAACAGACCTCTTGTCTGCATATCCTTAATCAGCTCATCCACGATGGGGGCGTTCAGACATGCACTGAGGTAATACGCCTCTCCTCCATCATCTGTCTCATAACAATAACATGTATGATCAACAATCAATCCGCTGACCTTCACACTTGTACCGTCAACCTTAACAGACTTTGGAATGCTCTCCATGTCCACGACTGAAGAAACGATGTAAGTTCCAGATGTGTTGTAAACCACTTTGAAGCGGTTGGATGGATTCTGTCGGGTAAGTTTGTTTCTGTAGTTTAACCACTCGAGCAGGGACTCGGTTGTTGTGGCAGACTTCCTTTCCTCCCAGATTTCCTCTGCCCTCTTAATCCATTCTGCAAGTTTGAATCCTTTGCTCTCAGCCTCATCTCTTGTGATGACCCTGTATCCATCCCTTGTTGGCTGTATCGGAAGGACAGCCATTGGCAAAGGCAGGTATGCGAATGGAACGAGCTCAGAGCCCGTGATGACGAAATAAAGAAAATCGCTCTCAACGTTTCCACGCATTCTCACGTCTTTATACTGGTCTTTTGCTTGTTTTATCGCTCTGCTCGATGTCTCAACATAAGGTGTTCTCGGATTTATCCCGAGCCTCTCATGTTTTTTGATTTCAACAAACCAGAGAAGTCTTGGAACAACAGTTGCACCCTGACAGAATCTACTAGAATAGAAAGATTCGGTCAGGCTAATGTCAATCTCTTTGTCGGTTATACAGGACCTACTGCCTATCTCGGTTACTCTGTACTCACACTTCTGTATCTCCAGCACGTCAAATGCCTCATCCAACGATGCATTTCTGTTAGTAAGTTTTCCAATGAACCTCTCTCCTTCCACAGGATATTCTGTATCAATCCCCTTCTCAGCTTTAATCACACAGGATGGGACATTGAATAATGGAGACACTCTCTCCAAATCCATTATCTTAACAATCCCAAGTCTGTTGTCCGATTCCCCCAGACTATAAAGTCCTTTCCTGAAACTGTTGTGTTGATCTGCTGAAAACACACTTCTTGGCATTACGAATTCTATTGTGCCTCCATCTGCCAAATAGAGGTCTGAAACTCTCAAAAAGAAAAGAGTTGCCATCTCCATCTGGGTTATCAATTCCCATTTCTCGCTTGGTAGCAATTTGTAAATTTTTGTTATGAGTCCTTTTATTTTTTCCTGATATCTCACATTGGCAATGTATCTGTAAGATAGCCAAGGAGGATTTCCAACAATACAGTCAAACTTTCTGACCTCCAGAAATACTGGCTTATAGATGTTCTTGAGAATGAAACCCCAGATTGTATCTCTTCCTTCTCTGATGAATTGCTCCATTGTTTGAGCAACATCAAAGATGAGCATCAGATCATTCTCCTCAGTTACGATTCCCTCCAATCTTCTTTTGAGCACTTCAACCTCCACATTTCCCTCTCTGGCAACCTCTTTTACAACATCAATCACCACATCGAACTCGTGATATTTCTTTGCAAGTGATGCGGGAATTGTAAAAGCCAGTCCATCTACCTCAAAGACATAGGAGTCTGCTCCAGATGTAACCCGTCTGAACTCAGGTGGGAATATAGAATTGGAGAGATACACTGGGATGTATATCTCTGGCATTTGTTCAGGGCGATTGTATAGTAGCTCTCCAAGAGACAGCACATAATTAACTTTGCTGATTATGACTGCAAGAGGATGAATGTCCATCCCAACAACATTGTTTAGTATGTGCTCTAATACCTCTGAAGGAGGCTTGTCATCCAAAACTTCTCTTTTTAGATGAATTGCCTTGACCAAAAACGTTCCAGAGCCACACGCAGGGTCCAAAACAGATTTACTTCCATCCAAAACATCTCTGACAATGTATTCTGCAAGCCAGTCAGGTGTATAGTACTCGCCCAAATCATGTCTTTCTTCTGGGTCAACAAGCTGTTGATACAATCCTTTCAACACATCTTCGCTCAGATTACTGAAATCGTATCTGGACAGTCCTTCGATGATAGTTCTCATCAACTCCAACCCAATTTCGGGAACTCTGATAATCCAGCTAAAGAAGTCCTCCTCAAACAGATGAATTCCCCATTTTAAAAAATATTCTCCAGTAATTATCTCAATGAATTCCTCATCTGAACCGGGAATTCTCCCTCCCAAATAATGCATTGATGCTATGAGTTTAGCCAATGTGCTAAGATAGGTGTGTCTTAAAAACAAACTCTCGCTATTGATCTTAGAACCGTATACAATTTCGAGGTATTTCGACCACTCATCGTAAAGAAGTTTTACTTCTGAGTTTTCTTTCGTTTCATTCCATCCCTTTTCTATCAATATAGTACACCGTTTATAAATTGGAGAGTCTAAACCAAAATCTCCTATGAAAGATTCTGTTGTGGGCGTTATAGACTCAGAATAGAGTAAATACCTATCCAGCCATAGATAAACATGCTCAGGTTCTGCAGTTGAGATGTCAATCCTGTCGGCTTCTTCCAGTTTGAGATTCTCAAGTCTAAGTTCTTCCCCTCTTAAAGTAGGTATAAATACGACGAAATGAATACCATCTGTTGCAATGAGAAAATATTTTGTTTTTCTTTCCCCCTCATTATTCCAAATTGTGTAACAATACCTTCGCAATTCTTCCTTAGCGATTTCCAACTTATTTTCACTCAATTCATCTTTAAATTCTAAAATGAGGTTACCAAAAACTGCATCTGCTCTTCCCCTTATAACCACTATTGACTCTGCATCCCCTTGTTCCGTTCTCAAATATTCCTCAAGGTACGGGATTCTATCTCTATTAACTTCAGGAAAAACTTTTCTGATGAATTCAAGAAAATAGAATGCTTTTGATGCTTCTGTATGCTGTATTTTGACATATTCTAAGTACTTATTGAGTTCTTCGTTAAATCTGGAATCTTGAAGCATAAAAACCATTATCAAACATTGAGATTTAAGAGTTGTGTATCTGGGCAAGGATACACTTACACATGAAAGATTGAGTAGTCGCTCTGAGTATATTGTATTTTCAATCCTTCATCTCCATGCAAATCTGACCGTGATAACCCAAAGAGACTAGAAAATCAACTTAAAAGTATTGATTTTGTAATTGTAAAACATAAATATGTGTTAGTTGAGAAGGTATCACATGGATGAAAAGGATGAAAGAATGGGTCTTGGGCCACATGGATTTTGTTTCTGTCCAAAATGTGGTTATAAGAAACCACATGAAGCAGGGATACCTTGCAGAGAAGAAAGATGTCCGACTTGTGGTGTGAGGTTGATACGAGAAGGCTCGTTGCACCATGAAAAACTCAAGAGAGGAGACACAATAGACGATTGAGGATTTTACCTCACCAGCTTCGCAATCAGACTCCCTTTCCTCGCACCAATGCTCCTCGCCACCACACTGCATTTAGCCATCATCAGATAAAATATGGGCCGTACATCGTACTCCGAAAGGGTCTCGTAGTTAGCCATCCCCTTTGCAATCACCAATGTCGCCTCATCCATTGCATTCTTGAGTTCTTCGGGTGCTTCTTCCATCAGAACGCCGATGGTTGCACCCCCTGTTGTCAGCACCTCATCCACAACCAAGTCAAGTCC
>QMVI01000070.1 GCA_003661015.1 Methanosarcinales archaeon
AAAATATCTGTATATGGTAAGACTGTCAGTCTCATAGGATACCCGGAAGGAATAAGAGCTGCCAGAAATGCAATAGGAATGCTCATAAGAGGCTCACCACATGGAGCTGTATATAGATTTCTCGAGAAAAGAAGAATGGATACGGAATACTATTAATATATAAGTTCGAGAGTTATTGTTGGTGATGTCATGGAGCATATCAAAGATTTCATAGAGAAGGCAACAGCACTCAGGGAGAGAGGATTATCTGTTGGTCAGATAGCAGATGAGTTGAACATATCAAAAGAGACTGCGACCTGGCTTTTAACTCGTCCTGAGCGAGTAGAGACACCACTCAAAGACATATCAGTGAATTGGAGTGCCATCGGAAAAAGTGCATTGAGATTGTCCCTGATTGCATCAGCCCTCTCTGACCTGCTTATGGAGGTCGTTGATGAAGAGGTGGATGTAGTCGTTGGTATTTCTCTCTCGGGTGTACCGCTCGGTGCATTAGTTGCAGAGGATATAGGATGCGATTTTTCCATATACATACCAAAGAAGCAGGTTGAAAGAGGTGGGGAGATTGGAGCTTTTAGTAGAAACTTCTCAGAGGTTGAAGGAAGAAAATGTCTGATAGTGGATGATGTGATAACAAGTGGTACAACCATAACAGAAACCACGAATGCACTCATCAACCTGAAGGCAAAGCCACTTGCAATAGGTGTCATGATTGACAAGGAAGACATAAAAGAAATATATGGAATCCCAGTTGTGTCGCTTCTCAAAGTAACTCCACTGTGAGGGAGTTGTGTGAAACTTTTGAAAAGTGGCTCTGTAAAGGATTTGTATGAGGTGGATGAAAATACCATCATCTTTGAATTTTCAGACAGAATTTCTGTATTCGACAAACTCATCCCAACAGAGATTCCTCATAAGGGAGAGACGCTGTGCAGAACCGCAGTTTACTGGTTTGAAAAAGTCAAGAATATGAACATAAAAACACACTTCCTTGAATACATTCCTCCAAAGAGCATTAGGGTGAAGAAGGTTAGGGTAATCCCTGATTACTCGAAGCTCACACCTACCACTCAAAACTATCTGATACCTCTGGAGTTCATATCAAGATACTACGTTGCTGGCTCACTATATGATAGGCTCATCAGTGGAAAATTATCTCCAGAAGAAATAGGCTTTTCGAGATCCCACAATGTGAAGTATGGCGAGGAGTTGCCAGAACCATTCTTTGAGGTTTCAACGAAACTCGAAAGAGTGGACAGACTTCTCACAAAAGATGAGGCTCTGAATATTTCAGGACTGACCGAAGAGGAATATGAACATATAATCAAAGTGATATCAAAGATAGATGATTTGATAAACAAAAGCGTGTATGAGCGGGGGCTGATACACGTTGATGGAAAGAAGGAATTTGCATTCGATGAGAATAGGAGACTCATGATTGTGGATGTTTTTGGTACAGCTGACGAAGACAGATTCTGGGATAGAGAACTCTACGAAAAAGGAGAGTTTGTGGACAAGAGCAAAGAACTCGTGAGACAGTATTACAGAATGACTGGATACAAAGACGAACTCTACAAAGCCCGTGAAAGTGGAGGGCCAGAGCCAGACATACCTCCCCTTCCAGCTGATGTCGTGTCTGAGGTAAGCAAAACATACATAGAACTCTTTGAGAGAATCACAGGCAGGAAATTCGGATGACCACATATGTGTGTGATGCTATTGTTTTCATAACTGGTTTTGTTGAATAGCTTAGAGGAGAGCTTATCACGACACCTGAGGTAGAAAAGGAGATAAAGAGTCCAACTGCAAGATGTTTTTTTGAGCTTGCAAAAGGTAAAGGACTGAAAGTTCTGCCCGTATCAAAGGATGCGATTGAATATGTGAGAGATAAGGCGAATGAATACGGGGACGGTGTGGCATTGTCTGATGCAGACATGAGTCTGCTTGCAAAAGCTTTTGAGACAAATGGTGTGCTGGTGAGTGATGACTTTGACTTGCAGAACATGTGTCTTAAAATGGGTATAAAATTCATGCCAGTGTTGAGAAGTGTGAGGGGAAGGAGAGACTGGGTTTACAGATGCCCAGCATGTAAGAGGAAGATAGTGATAAAGAATGACGAGAAGGTCTGTCCAGTATGTGGAACACCGCTAACAACTAAGAGAGAATGAAAATAAATATATGATATATCACAGCCTGACCGGTATTCCTCTCTCCATAAGATATTCCTTCACTTCACGAATCGTGTATTCACCATAGTGAAATATGGAAGCTGCAAGTGCAGCATCCGCCTTTCCTTTTGTAAATGCCTCGTATATGTGGTGTGGAGACCCTGCACCGCCCGACGCAATAATGGGTATGCCCACAAATTCAGACATCTTCCTCGTGATTGGAATGTCATAGCCATCACAAGTTCCGTCTCTGTCCATGCTCGTCAACAGTATTTCACCCGCACCAAGCCTTTCAACCTCCTGTGCCCACCAAAGTGCATCGATTCCTGTTGGTTTTCTTCCCCCATATATGACAACTTCATACCACACCTTTTTACCATCTTCTCTTATGACCTCGTTCTTCACACCACTTCCAGAGAAGTCTGTATTTGAACGACAGTCAATTGCTACCACTATACACTGACTTCCAAAAACCCTCGAAGCCTCTCTCACAAACTCCTTATTCCTTACAGCAGCGGTATTTATCGATACCTTATCTGCGCCTGCTCTTAAAATCTTCTGGATATCGGAGAGGGAATCTATTCCTCCCCCCACTGTCAGAGGGATAAAGACCTCATCAGCTGTCCTTTCTATTACATCCACCATGGTTTCCCTTCCCTCATGAGAAGCTGTAATATCAAGAAAAACAAGCTCATCTGCCCCCTCTTCGTTGTATCTCTTTGCAAGCTCGACAGGGTCTCCAGCTTCTCTGAGTTTGACAAAATGGATACCCTTCACTACACAGGCTCCACTCTCGCCATACATGACATCAAGACACGGTATTATCCTCTTTGTCAGCATCTAAATACAAAAACACATTAAAAAAATAAAATGGTTTTGAAAAATTCATGCGAAGTATTTCTTCACAGCTTCAACCATGGCTTTTATGTTTGCTATTGGTGTCCTCGGCGCAATTCCGCATCCCGGAGCGATCACATCAGCACCCTTTTCGATGGCTTCTATCGTGGCTTTTTCCACAACCTCTGGAGTACCGTTAAGAAGATGGTCCACTGGAGATATATTGCCAACAAGAGCGACTTTATCCGCGACAATTTCTCTTGCCTTTGCCATGTCAACCTTATGCTCAATGCTAAGACCGTCTGCCTTTGTCTCAACCATGCTGGAAAGTATTGGCTCCACATTACCGCATATGTGGAGTACGACAGCCGCACCATTTGACTTTATACTCTCATGAAGTTCTTTCAATGCAGGTAATGCAATAGAGTCGAAAGAAGTTGGCATGAGAATATCTGTGGAAGCGGTTGGGTCGAGAGATACCAAAACGTCAGCTCCCGCATCTGCGAGGGCGGTTGTGTACTCCAAAAGCACTTCCTTCGCAACATCTATAAAATCAGTCACATTCTTTGGATTTGTTAGACTCTCCATTATCAATCTCTCAGTATCCATCAAATGTCCTGCAAGTGTTACTGGACCTGTAAAGCCAGCAATTACTGGGAGTTCATCTCCAACCTCTTCTTTGAGTCTCTTTACAGACTCTATCACAACGGGAACCCTATTCTTCTCCAAAAATCCATCCCATTTTATTTCTCCAGCATCTTTATATGGAGTCTCTCTGGCAGAGGGCTGTCTGTCAACAGTTCCCCAATGAATGCTCACTCCGAGTGCCTCAGCCTCTACTGTTAGACAGAATGGCACTCTCACGCACTCAAGACCAGCTTCCTTATATGGAGCCATCGCAAGTGCAACCATTTGATCAACATGTTTATGTGCCTCTGGCCAAAAAGCACCTGCCTTCTCCATAAACTCCACAGTACCAGTTTGAGTAACAGAAGTTGCAGGTAATCTATCAACTTCCTCTCTTTTAAGTGCTGCTAAAACTCTTTCCTTCGGCGTCATTTCTCCCATATCGACTACCTCCAGAGGGGCATTATGTTGAATCTTTATAAATTTAACCTTTTTGTTATTAAACAAAATTTTTGTTGACTCCAGATGCACTTTATAATAAATCTAATAATTTTTGTATTTGCAATTTCTGAAGAGATTATTATTTGGGAATGGTAAGGTAGCTGGATTGTATCTCAATGAGTGGTTTCTTATGAAAATAAACATCTCAAATAAACCCTTAGTATTATTTTCACTATCTTTTTAATTCTTTAAACCTACCTATCCAGAGGTGAAAAGATAATGAAAAGTGGAGATAGGGTCAGAGTAACTTCAAAGGGAAGAACATATGAGGGAGTGCTGATGCCGAGCACCACGGACTGTATCGTGATCAAGCTCGATAATGGTTATAATATAGGAATCAAAAATCCGGAAGAAATCATTGTTTTAGAGGAAAAATCAGAAAAAATAACAAAAAAAGAAGAAAAAGTTGCAATAGAAGAATTAACCAAACCAGAAATTGCAATCCTCTCAACAGGAGGTACAATAGCAAGCAAAGTAGATTACAGAACCGGAGCTGTGACGAGTCAATTTGATGCTGAGGAGATACTGACAGAAATACCCGAACTTATGGAGCTGGCAAGATTCAGAGCAAAACTCGTGTACAACATCCTAAGCGAGAATATGAAACCTGAGTACTGGACAAAGCTTGCAAGGGCTGTTTATGAAGAGATAGAAAAGGAAGCCTATGGCATCATAATAACACACGGTACAGATACGATGACATACTCCGCAGCCGCCCTTTCTTTCATGCTGCGAACCCCAGTTCCCATAGTCTTTGTTGGCTCCCAAAGAAGCTCGGACAGACCGAGTTCGGACAGTGCCATGAATGGATTATGTGCTTCAAAGGTTGCTATCAGCGATATAGGAGAAGTATGTGTGGTCATGCATGGCACATCATCAGACGATTACTGTCTTGTTCATAGAGGTTGTAAAGTGAGAAAAATGCACACATCAAGAAGAGACGCATTCAAATCAATAAACGCTCATCCAATAGCTCTCGTTAGGTATCCCTCTCTCGAGATACAAAAGATATCTGAGTACAGAAAGAGGGGAGGGGAGGGGCTGAGGATAATGGACAGACTCGAAGATAAATGTGCTCTTGTAAAGTACACACCGGGTGCTGAACCAGACATTATCGATTTCTATGTGGATAGAGAGTACAGGGGAATTGTTATTGAGGGTACCGGACTTGGACATGTGGGAGAGCACTGGATACCTTCAATAAAGAGGGCTGTTGACGAAGATGTGGTTGTGGTGATAACCTCCCAGTGTTTATTTGGAAGGGTATGCGATAGGGTGTATGATACTGGACGGGACATGCTCAAGGCAGGGGTGATAGAGGGAGAGGATATGCTTCCGGAAGTGGCTCTTGTAAAATTGATGTGGCTACTTGGAAACTACCCAACAGAAGAAGCTAAGAAGCTCGTGAATGTGAATCTGGTGGGAGAAATATCAGAAAGAAGTCTACACGATTATTACACAATAAAATAAATAAAAAAACAAATTAAAAAGGGGTTAAATTAAACCCCTTCACTCTCTTCTTCTTATCACGAGGTAGGCAACTGCAAGCAGTCCAGCAATTGCGAAGAGAGCCTCAAATCCTGGGGCTTTCTCCTCTTCTTCCTCGGCTGGTGCGGTCACGTTCTCTTCAGCTGGTACTTCCTCGGCTGGTACTTCCTCGGCTGGTGCAACTTCCTCTTCAGCTGGTGCAACTTCCTCTTCAGCTGGAACAGCACCAGCGATGGTCACGGTCTTGTACACATAGAACCTGAATGCATTGTCGTCATCAGCTCTGTAGAAGTACATGTCATCGTAGAGTTTCTGGTCATCTCCAACGTCGAGGGTTATGCTCTCACTGTTCTGCATCACAAGACAGTCAACCGTTGTTCCTGCGGCAACAGTACTGAATGGACCAACTCCTGCAAGAGCAGCTGGCACTGTGTACGAGAAGCTCTTAATCTCAAACACGCCATAGTCATCGCCAGTGTCAAGCTCCATCACGTCGTCGCTTCTCAGGAACACGTACTTGAGCTG
>QMVI01000071.1 GCA_003661015.1 Methanosarcinales archaeon
TACATAATCGAAATGTTCGAGTACTTCTTGGGGGCGTGCAGAGGGATGAGGTCCCCCAGCAACCCAGATGGCGTTTAACTTTTTTCTATGCTCATCCACTTCTTTGTATACATATTCTTTTTGGGGTGTGGAAAAACTGTATAACATTATGCCGTTGCGGGGTTCATTAACAACTTTTGCATCAGGCACCAGCGGTAATAGGACGGCTATACTGTACCTATTCTTTTTGAAGTATCTAAAATTCACATCACTGTACTTCATGGAGCCTGAATTCTCTGTGGAGTGCTTGGACAGCCCGTATTGCATCTTTTTCATCTACAACAAACGATATGTTGAGTTCTGAAGAGCCTTGGCTTATCATGATGATGTTGATTCCTTCTCTCCCCATGGCTGAGAATACTTTACCTGCGACTCCGGGAGTTCCACTCATACCAGCACCAACAACCGCAATCACACTAATGTTCCTGTTAACATCAACATCTTTCACAATATTGTTCTGAAACTCTTCTTTGAGAGCATAATATGCTTTATCAGCGTCCTCCTCCCTGACAACAACAGATATGTTTGCCTCTGAAGAACCTTGGCTAATCATTGTGATGTTCACTCGTGCTCTTGCAAGGGCAGAAAAAACTCTGGCAGCAACACCAATCGTGCCAATCATTCCAGCCCCTGAAACATTGATGAGAGCGACATTGTTTATCACACTTATCGCTTTTACAACGTGCTCCATTTTCTTATTATCCGCGACTATGAGCGTCCCTTCAAAGTCTGGGTTGAAGGTATTCTTCACTCTCACCGGTATGTTATGGTGTATGGCTGGCTCGATGGCTCTGGGATGGAGTATTTTTGCACCGAAATATGAGAGCTCCATTGCCTCCAGATAAGAGATCTGCCGGAGTGTTCTTGCCTCTGGGACAAGCTTTGGGTCTGTTGTCATTATTCCATCCGTTTCCTTCCAAAGCCATATTTCATCAGCATTTATACCAGCACCCACAAGAGATGCTGTGAGATCTGAGCCACCTCTTCCCAGCGTGGTTATAATCCCTTTCTCGGTTGCCCCCATGAATCCTGCGATTACAGGAACACTAGTCTTCAAGAGTGGAAGAACCCTTTCTTTTACGAGCCTATACGTTTTTTCGAGAGGTCTTGCATCCCCAAATCTATCGTCAGTTATGATTCCAGCCTCGTGTCCTTCAAGCGAACATGATGGGACCCCTATAGAGCGGAGTGTAAAACTGAGTATTGGCGAAGCAAATCTCTCACCAAAGCACGAGACATAATCGAGAGACCTCGGCGTAATCTCTCCCACATAGCATATTCCCATCAGAACTTTTTCAAGCTCTTCCAGAAGACTTTCCATCTTCTCCATAGCTTCCTTCTTGTATTTTCCTTTTATAGCCTCGTTTATGGTTTTCTGGTGTCTCTCCCTGAGTTTTTGAATTACCTCCTCGACATCATCCACACAACCAGTAGATATTTTCCGTGCACCCTCAATCAAAATGTCTGTGATTCCTTTTAGAGCTGATGTAACCACAGCCATCTCATATCCCTTGAGATTGTAGTCTCTAATGATATGGGCGACCCTGTTTATTTTTTCACCATCCGCTACCGAAGCACCACCGAACTTCATCACAACTCTCATACAAAACTCCAAGAATTAATTCCCACTTATTTATAGTTCTCGTTTATAGATTCTCATTTTGAAACACTCCTTCATATCCCCTTCCACTCTCTCCTATCAGTCTGAAGAATACGAGTTGGAGGATTCTTGCTCCTTTTCTTATCCAGAAACCTTTGGTGTTATACACAACCATGAGACATTCGCCCCTCCCTCGATATCCGGCATCCCATACTGCGGTGTGGATTGTGACTCCGCATCTTAAAAGAGTTGAACGTGGCTTTGCAAGTGCTCCATACTCTACGGGGAGTTTTACAATCTCGTTAAATCTTAGTTTGTATGCCCCAGGTGGAAGAAAGAGCCATCCGTTCTCATCGAAGTCCAGAGGTTCTGACTTTGCGATCTCTCTATCATCTACTCCAAGTTTTCCAGCTCCATCAAAAACCTCCACATCTTTGAGAGTTAATTCGAGTCCATTTGGTTGGAGCTGTGATTCAATATCAGGTGCCCCCTCAACTAACCCTGCGTCTATCAGTTTCTTGATCTCACTTCTTCCAAGCATAGTGGAAGATGAACAAACAAACAAAAAACTTTTACTCTATTAGAGGCAATGAGCTTGGAGGTGAGGATTTGGATGGTTGAGAAGGATATCGTAATTGAGCGTCTTGAATCTCTTTTAAGACAGAAAGATGAGGAGATAGCCTCTTTGAAGGCAACGATAGAGGAAATGAAAAAGAGACTTGAGTCCGAAGTAGAGGTTGAAGTTAATGAGCTCTCTTCCATAAAAAGTGAGCTGAAGCAGTTAAAGAGGACTGTGGATGGGCTGATAGGTGAGATAATGGATATGAAGATGGCAATACGTGATAAACAGGAAAATAAAGAGGATAAGAACATCTCTAAGAATGAACCATCGGATGATATAATAGTTTACTGAGGTCGTTGAATGCGGTTAGGTCTAGTGTATGATGATAGATATCTCGACCACAAAACAGGGAAGCATCCAGAATCTCCAGAGCGAGTTAGGGAAGTTGTGGAATATCTTGGAATGAAAGGTATGCTGAATCTTCTGAATGTTATCAAGCCAAGAGCTTGTACCATGGAGGAAGCTCTGAGAGTTCATACTGAAGTGTATCTTCAGCACCTAAAAATTCTGTGTGAGACTGAGACACCACTTGATATCGACACAATTGTCTCAAAAGAGTCCTTCGATGTGGCATTACTTGCAGCGGGGGGACTTCTGAGTGCAGCAGAATCCATACTTTATGGTGAGGTTGATGGGGGCGTCTTTGCACTTGTAAGACCGCCTGGCCATCATGCAGAAAGGAACAAGGGAATGGGTTTCTGTCTCCTAAATAATCCTGCAATTCTTGCCTCTTTCTTGATTGAAGAGAAGCATGCAAATAAAGTTTTGATAGTGGATTGGGATCTTCACCATGGAAATGGAACTCAGGAAATATTCTATGACAACCCAAACGTACTTTACATATCTACACACGACCCCAATATCTACCCCGGAACAGGACAGATTGATGAGATGGGAGAAGGTGCTGGGGAAGGATTTAATGTCAATATACCAATGCCCCAAGGCAGTGATAACGATGATTACATCAGAATTTTTAGTGAGATTGTGATGCCTATCGCTCTTCAGTACCATCCAGACTTCGTGATAGTTTCTGCTGGCTTTGATATACACAGAAGTGACCCACTGGGTACTATGAGAGTAACTCAACGTGGATTTAAAGCCCTTGCTAGTTGCTGTGTTGGGATTGCATCTGATTGTTGCTCGAGAAGAATCGTATTTGAGCTTGAAGGTGGATATAACCCGGGTGCCCTTGCACATTCAGTTTATGCGGTTTTTGAAGCTATGGATGGTGGAATGGCAGATTTCTATGAGGCGATTGAAGAGGTAGAGCAAAAGAAACCAGACCCACTCGCGCCTTTGATGAAGACATTAAAAGACAAACTCACCCCTTATTGGGATGTTTGACTTTTATTTTATAGTAGTTCCATTCTCCTTTCACATTCTGCTATGACTCTTGAAACAACAATCCACGCATCTAAAGTGTGGTTGCTTATCGATACACATTCATCCAAGACATCCATAACACTGTCAGAGAACGAGCCATGCGGGAAACCACCTATAACAAATGTGGTATCACTTTCAAATTCAAGCTCAGAAAGTCGAATTGGTTTCCCAGACCTTGAGAATCCTATGACCTTCCCACTAACAACGTCTTCAACTTCCTAATCAATTACCTCTATCAGCGGTGTTTTTCCGGTTAAAAGAACTTTCGCCATCAACCCCTTGAACCTTTCATAATTTCTCGGTAATCGTGTGGTTGGGTCAATCTATATTATCTTCCCATCATATGTATGAACGACCGTACTCAACTTTCCATCTACATTCAAAGGAGAACCCAGTGCCTCAAGAAGACAGAAATGTACGATGTCTGGTCTTCCTCTTTTATCAGGATTCTCTAACATTCGCATTGCCTTGTGGTGATAGCTACTATCAAGCAACGTCATAGATGGTTTGGACCCCTACTTTTTAGCATATGCCTTCACATCTTTGCAGTTCCACAGTTGTGGAGGAACAGTTTCAAGGGCAGAATCTGCCAGCAGAAATATCATAAGACAATATGCACAAGTATTAAATATCTTAATTACGATTGGGCTATTCCATATGTAGGAGACCTCGTTGAGGTCGTGGGGTTAAATCTTTCCCGCACTACAGGAGGATGTTTATGAACAAGGATGAACTCGTAGAGAAAATCAAGAGAGCGATTGAAGAAGCTCCTTCAAGAAACTTCGTAGAGAGTGTTGACCTTGCAATAAACTTGAAGAATCTTGATATGAGTATTCCACAGAACAGAATAGACGCCGAGATAAAATTACCAAAAGGACTTGGGAGAGACGTGAAGGTGTGCGTGTTTGCCAAAGGCGATATAGCATTGAAAGCGAAAGAAGCAGGTGCAACAGTGATAGACCCAGCGGATATACCATCTCTGGGTGAGGACAGAAAGAAGGCAAGAAAACTCGCCAAGGAATATGACTTCTTTATAGCAGAGGCTCAGTATATGCCACAGATTGGGAGAGCACTCGGTCCGATACTCGGCCCGAGGGGCAAGATGCCAAAACCTCTTACACCCGATAAAGATGTGGTTGAACTGATAAACTCCTTATGTGATTCTGTTAGGGCAAGGTCGAGAGATAAGACTACATTCCATGTTCCGATTGGGAACAGAAATATGTCCCCCGAGGACTTGGCTGAAAATGCAATGGCTGTGATAACAAGAGTCGAATCCTTACTACCAAAGGGCTCTCAGAATATTCGTTCAGTGTATGTCTCAACAACGATGGGCCCCTCTGTGAGGGTGATATGATGGAAGCTGTTAAACATATTCCGGAGTGGAAAGTAAGAGAGGTAGAGGAAATCAAAAGACTATTGAAAGAGTATCCAGTTGTGGCTCTTGCAGGGGTGTTTAGAATAAGTGCAAGTCAAATTCAAAAACTGAGAAGAGAGTTGAGAGGACTTGTCTTCTTGAAGATGAGCAGAAATACCCTCATGGCACGTGCTTTTGATGGTGCTGATGAGGGGTACCCGAAACTGAAAGAGTATCTCAGTCAACAGACCATACTTGTATTCACTCATCTCAATCCATTCAAACTTTACAAATTACTCGAGGCAAGTAAAGTGCCGGCACCAATAATGCCCGGTATGACTGCCCCCAAGGATATAGTTATCGAGGCAGGCAAGACACCTTTTCCACCTGGGCCAATTGTTGGAGAACTTCAGAGGGTTGGAATCCCTGCGGCAATTGAGGGAGGAAAGGTTGTTGTGAGGGAGAGAACAGTAGTTGCAAAGGCAGGCGATGTGGTTGGAAAAGAGCTTGCAGACATTTTATCGAAGCTTGAGATATATCCGATGGAAGTAGGACTTGATTTGAGAGTTGTCTATCATGATGGGGTTATTTTCAAGCCTTCGGAGCTTGCAATCGACTCAAAAGAGTATGAAGAAAGAATTGCAATGGCATTTTCTCAGGCTTTCAGTCTTGCAGTGAATTCCACATATACAGTTAGAGAGACAATGGAGACCATATTAATGAAGGCTTTCTCTGATGCTCTCTCGCTTGGTGTCAATGCAGAATTTTTCGAGCCAGAGATACTCACAATCCTTCTCTCGCAGGCTCATTTCTCAATGCTATCGATTGCATCATGTCTGAAAAAGGATGCACTCGATGATGAATTAAAGAGTGTTATTCGCACAACTGAGACAGAGGAAAGGGTTGAGAAAGAGGAAGTAGAGGAAAAGGAAGAAAAGGAAGAACCAGAAGAAAAGAAAGAGGAAGAAAAAGAAAAAGAAGAAGAGGAGGAAAGTGGAATAGAGGGACTTGGTGCTCTA
>QMVI01000072.1 GCA_003661015.1 Methanosarcinales archaeon
AAACCTCACAACAATTGTATGATGACAGCCTTACTTGTATGATGACAACCTTACTCTGGATAGCTGATTTTGATTGATTCGGAAAGTGCATTTTTGTCCAACTTTCCACTTTCAATCACACATGCAATCGCCATGGCAACGGGAACAAAGCAAGTGGGTGTGAAGTTATGTTCATTTGCAAACTCGTACATCTTCATGCTATGTTCAGAGAACTCCTCAGGGTCAATTTCAGGAAGCTCATCTCTTGCTTCCTTGATTATAGGACAGTCCGTTGCAAGGCTCATTTTTATCTTACCTTCCGGTGTCTTTCTTGCTCTGACAAGTGTTATATGGTCACATAGAGGGGTATTCGCCCGGACTTTGGTTATGTCTTCCCCAGTTTTGGGTATCTCAATCGTGATGACTGAATGATGTGCAAGCTGTTTTGAAATCATCCCTATCTCGAGCCACCAGGCATTTGTAATGGCGGTTGGAACTGGACACGTGGCAGGCACTTTGTTCTCCTTCGCACATTTGTACACGTTATTTATAAAACGATACAATTCATCCATCCTCACCCCAATGCTCTTCAACTCATTCACAAAACCCCGAAGATGAGGACATTCAGTTTTTACATCCGCTCTGAAAATACCATCTTCGTCCTGCCAGCCATTTACGAGTGCTGTGTATCCACAGATTGTATCCTCCACCTTGACTTTGGAGACCATCCTTCCCACCGAAAAAGTCCAAATCTTTATGTTATAATAATATTTTGATAGTCATACTCATTCTCATTCATACTCATACCGTCTCATTCATACCATACCTGTCTCTCATCATCTACCTTTCCTGAGTTCTTTCGCCCTTTCTGTTCTGTACTCACTTATTATCGAACTGATTCTCTCTTCGTCCCTCTTTCTTTTCCACTCCTCTCTTTCACTCATCCATGCTTCTATTGCTTTGTTCAGTGAGGATGGTGATGTGCAAAGTGCATCATCAAAGCTCAATACAACCCCCTCAGCTTTTATTACAGGAAGACCAAGTTCCAGAAACCTCTCGTATGCTGAATGAGCCATTTCACCCTCGTACAGAACCGCCCTCGGTGAGAGAGAATGCAGAATTTCGGCCGTTCCCGCACCCCCACCACTGGCATCTTTGAGATACACAACATCCCCCTTTCTCACGTTCGACCTTATGCATTCTCTTGTGAATCTGTCCACAACCTTCAAAGGAATCAGTGAGCCATCCATCTCTTTCTTTCTTATAGCCTTGAGCATCTCCACCCTCTCCCTCAACCTCTCTATCTCCTCATCCCTCTTTCTAATTTCATTTCTTAGCAGTTCAACATCTTTTCTGAGTTTGCTAACAAGCTCATCCCTTCTCATCTCTCTGTATACTTCAGACCTGAGCATCTCCACCCTCTCCCTCAACCTCTCTATCTCTTCATCCCTCTCCTCAATTTCCCTCTTGAGTTCTTGATTGTACTCTGTAAGGCGTTTGATTGTCTTTTTCTGCTTTGAGATTTTATCTCTCAGTCTTTCCTTCTCTTCGTCTGTTGGTGTTTCTTCCTTTTTCCCCTCTATCTCTGGTTTGGATGTGGCATAGCTCTCCTTAACTTTTTTCTGTCTTATCACGTCTGCTTTTATCTGTTCGATATCTGAGAATGGAGGAGCCTTCATTTCCGCTTTCAGAAGTTTATTTTTGTACATCCTAAATGCGTGATATGCTGCAGCAATTGCATCTCTTTCATGGTCATTTTTCGGATTGAATTGGGATGAAAGCCTTCTCTTCTCATCCACCGAAAGTCTTGAAACAACACACTCCACTCCGAACATCCTGCTAAGCCTCTCAACAGTTTTGGGGGCTGGTGCAACATCTGATGCAAATACGACAGGGATGCCAAAGGACAGTATTTTTTCAATTGCATCTGATATCGACAGTCCTCTTTCAGAGGTGGTACCAAGCAGGTTTCCATGGAGGTCAAAGGCTGCAATGCCCATTGTCGTCCCGGGGTCTATGCCAACAATGATGTATTTCTTCTTTGCAAGTGGCACAAACTCAATACCACTCCTCTCAACTCCACTCACAACCACCCTCACATCTGCATGTCTGGATGAGCTGATTGGTACTTTGTCCCGTGCCCCCTCAACCACGAATTCCACTCTTGAGTACCCTCCAAACCCCTTCTTTGTGTTCATCTCAAACTCAAAACCACCCTCTTTTAGAGTCCTCTCTATGTTTCTTGCCATCTCTCTGACAGCACCATGCACCTTTCTGCGATATCTGTTCTGACTCCATCCCCCCCTTCCGAGAGACCTACCTCTCGATACGATTATCTTTGTTTTATTTTCAAATACCTCAACAGCGTGTCCAACTCCCAGAAGAGCCAACTTTGCACAGGCTCTTGCCTCATCCAGAGGGTCAGTCTTCGAGATTCGGATTCCATGTGCCTTTGCAAGTGCTGAAAGTGAATGCTCTCTGTCAGTGACCTGTACAAGTTTTGTATTTGGTGGAAGCATGGATAACAGATTTACAAGCTCCCTCTTATCACGTGAAAGTTCGAAGATGTTATCACATGCAATCATTTCAGGTTTGTATTTCTTTGCGAGCCTCAGAATTTTGTATTTGCTCACACCTCGAATTTCCTCTACCGTATCCTCACCCACCACAGCAACCGAGTACCTTGGGATGGAGTGTGATGAACCCTTTTCTATATCTACTCCGAAAACGACCTTTATGGGTTTCTCGATGAACAACCCCCCTTATATATTTGATTTTTAACAATATAAAAATGTGAACTCAGAAATTGCGAACTCAGAAACAAGAACAAAAATCATGGCAACTCTTGGACCCTCTTCAGATGTGCTTGAGCTGGCGAGAGAGGGAGCGAGAGCATTCAGACTAAATCTCTCATACAACGATATCGAATGGCACACTTCGATGATAGAGCAGGTGAGGGAGTCAGAAGATAAACTCGGCTTGCCATTGGGAGTTGTTGCAGATCTCAGGGGCAGAAAGCTCAGAATCTCCTCTACAGAGTATGAAGTGGTTGAAGGTCAGACTGTTGTGTTGGAAAGTGATACTTGTCCTCCATCATCTGGCATCCACACATCTCAGAAGCTCACCATCGATGCAGATATTTTTGAGCAACTGGAAGAAGGTGCCCAACTGATACTTGGTGATGGGGATGTTGTGCTGGATGTCGAGGAGTTGTCAGACACTCACGCCTCTGCACAGGTCGTGAGGGGAGGCAGAATAAAAGACAATATGGGACTTAGGGTGGTTGGTGTATCCTTGAAACTTCCACCCATCACAAAACTCGATAGGGAATATGTGAGGAAACTGTCAAAACTCGTCGATTATTTCGGTCTTTCGTTTGTTTCTTCTTCCCGAGACATGGAGGAACTAAGAAAGCTCTCACATGTGCCGATAATAGCGAAGATAGAGAGAAGAGAGGCTGTTGAGAATTTGAGAGAGATTGTAGGGTGTTGTGATGGTGTGATGGTCGCCCGCGGAGACCTTGGGGTGGAACTATCACTTGAAAAGGTTCCTTTAATCCAGAAAGAAGTTCTGAGACTTTCGAGGGCACTTGGAAAGCCGGGAATTGTTGCAACGCAGATGCTTGAGTCGATGCTTCACTCTCCATCTCCCACCAGAGCCGAAGTGGCAGATGTTGCAAATGCCATACTTGATGGAGCAGACACTTTAATGCTTTCCGGAGAAACAGCGGTTGGAAAGTATCCCACGGAAGCGGTCAGATGGATGAAGAAGATAATAAGCGAGACAGAGAGATTTGGTAAGTTCGAGCCAATTCAGGAGATTGAAAAATCAACGGTCTCCTCAGCCATCAGCAAGGCTGTTTATGTCCTCGCATCTGAACTAAATGCGGGTGCAATATTCACTCCGACGGCAACAGGCACAACCCCCAAGATGGTTGCAAGATTTAGACCATCCCAGTGGATTTATGCTCTCTCACAATCTGAAAAAACTGCAAGAAGACTCTCGATTGTCTGGGGTGTAATTCCAATTAAGGAGGATATTGGGGAAAGTCTGGATGAACTGACCGACAAAGTGGTTGAGTTTATAGGAAAAGAAAGAAAAAGAAAAGGGACTATTGTACTCACTGGGGGTCATCCTCTCGGTACTCCAGGGACAACTAACCTGATAAAGGTGGTTGTTGTTAATTGACTTTTTCACTCAGAAGCAGCTTTGAGTTTGTGCAGTAGCTCTGCTGGACTTTTCACAGGACACTCTATCTTTTCAAGCAATTCTTCAACAGGTTTGCCTCTTACAACTATTCCTTTCAATCTCTCAGCAAGTTCTTCCTTGCCTGCCGGGAAATCTAACCCCCTCACTCTAATGAGTGTAAGCATAGCCCACAGAAGCTCGAGATTGAGACCCTCTTCAAGTGCCTCTCTCTCCTCAAGAGTCAACTCAATAGGTTCGCCTAACTTTATGCGCGAGTAAGCAAGCTTTGCCAGTCCCCCAGCTACATGCTCCCCACCTTCTTTCTCTCCGCTCTCTAAGTATCTCAAGACTTCATCAGGGTCTGCCCTCAAAATGTTCCTCACTGTCTGTCTTGTGATTCCCAGCTCTGTAGCTATATCAGACTCGCTCTTGAGTCCAACTTCTCTCAGTACTATGACATAAGAAGCCTCTGCAAGGCTTGGAACCCATGTTAGATTTCTATACTCTATAAGCTTCTTCAATCCACCCAGTATTCTGATAGTCTCAATGAATACTTTGGTTGCCAATTCCTCATAATCCACATTAACTCCTTTTATCACTTCCATATTATCACCCCTTTATTTTTCCCCTCTTTTTCTCTCTCTTTTTATGAAATCAACCAATGGCTCTATTATTTCGATTAGACCTTCATCTGTAATCCTTACCACCCATGGTCTTGGGTCGTGTCCACATAATCTGCATCCATCTATCCTGAGCGTCCTTAGAATCTCACCTACTGACATTCCATAAAGATTCTCTTCAAACTTTGTTGTAATTATTCTTTTTTCAAGGACAATCGTTCCATCGACGATGTGTGCAACAGCCAATCCTCCAGCAGCTTCTGGAGTTTCCATTGCTTGGGATGACCTTTTTTGGGAGACAAGAAGTGCCGTTTGCATCTCTCTCTTTAGGAGGTTATAAATCCTCCTCACGATTGACCTTGCCATAATCTCTCTATGCTCATATAGTCCCGTTATCGAGTCCACTATACATATTGTTGTCTTTCTTGATTTTATGGCGTACTTCAGGGTTGCGAGTAGTGATGGAAGGTCTTCTCTTAGACGCTCTTCCATTGAAGCATCTACGACAACCATCTTTCCCTCAATTTTTGAGAAATCTATACCCATTGCCTCAGCTTTTCCTTTAAGTGCTGTATAAAGGAATGCTGCGGGCGATTCTGTGGTTATAAAGAGAATCTTTGAACCCAATGATGCTTGATGTATTGCAACCTGCTCAACGAGAACACTCTTTCCGCTTTCTGGAACTCCCACGATGTTCAGAACCCCTCCCTTAGGAACACCACCCAACGACTTTTTCTTACCTTTCTCAACTTTGAAGAAGAGCTCGTCAAGCCTTGTACCAGTGCTTACACCCTCAATGGCAGGTGTGATATCAGAAAGTTCTGAAAGTTCTTTGACAGCCTCTTTATGAATTTTTGGTTCTTCCATATATGGAAATTACTACCGCCCATAAAATATTTTTGGAAAAACTTAATAGAACTAGAACCATGAGTCTGAAGAAGAAAGAGTGGCTTGATAAATTGAGGAGAGAGGGGAAAGTAAGAGACCCAACCGAAGACCATAGAGTTGGATTGATAGCTCTGCAAAACAAAAGGAGAAGAGAGATGCTAAATATACTTATAGAAGGGGGACTTCCTCTCAACGAGATAGCACAGAGACTTGGTATTAGTGAG
>QMVI01000073.1 GCA_003661015.1 Methanosarcinales archaeon
CACAACTATTTCTCCCCTCTCGTTCCTAACAACAACGTTGTCCCCTTCCTTCACAGATAGGGACTTCATCTCCCTTTCTCCCATCTTCACAACAGAAGCTCTGCTCTCATACTCCTCTGACAGAGTGTGGTAAGAACTCAAACAAAACACATCATCATATACCACAACATCCACCTTTACCTCTGGAGTTGGTATATACATCATAAAGCCCTTTTTCCCCATTCTATCACCTATAACCCATGTATGAATGGGGCTCTTCCTTTCTTATTCCTCCTTTGAACTGCTCTGCTATCCTCTCATAATATTCCATAAGAGGCTCATTTATTGTTGGTCTGATCTTCTTCATGGCTTCTTCGAAGTGTCTCATTGCAACATTCTCGGCATCTGGATCCTCTCTCAACGCAATCATCGCCGCCTCCCTACATAGTAGCTCAATGTCTGAACCAACGTATCCTTCAGTAATGTCAGCCAGCATCTCCAAATCCACATCGTCCGCAAGGGGCATACCTCTTGTGTGTATCCGGAAGATTTCAAGTCTCCCGTCTCGTGAAGGTGGTGGGACAAGCACAAGTCTGTCAAATCTTCCGGGCCTCAGCAATGCAGGGTCTATCATGTCTGGTCTGTTGGTTGCACCTATCACAACCACATCCTTTAAACCCTCAAGACCATCCATCTCTGTGAGTATCTGGTTCACAATTCTCTCTGTAACCTTTGTGCCAACCTCGTACCCTCTGACAGGTGCAATCGCATCCAACTCATCAAAGAAAATTATTGCGGGAGCAACCTGTCTTGCCTTCTTGAAGACCTCACGAATCGCTCTTTCACTCTCTCCAACCCACTTGGAAAGGACTTGAGGACCTCTAACACTTATGAAGTTTACCTCACTCTCGGTTGCAACAGCCTTCGCAATCAATGTCTTCCCGGTTCCGGGAGGACCGTACAATAAGATGCCTTTGGGCGGTGTAATGCCCATTCTTTTGAATCTTTCAGGATGTTTAATCGGCCACTCAACAGCCTCTATTATCTCTTGCTTTGCTCTGTCGAGGCCTCCCACCATATTCCATGTGACCTGTGGGATCTCTATAAACACCTCTCGCATGGCAGATGGTTCTATTTCTTTCAATGCCTCTTCAAAATCATCTTTCAGTATTTCCATCGATTCTATTAACTCTTCTGGGATTTCCTCATCGAGGTTTATTTGTGGAAGATATCTTCTAAGAGCCTTCATAGCAGCTTCTTTGCACAGAGCTGCAAGGTCTGCTCCTACGAATCCGTGAGTTCTGTTTGCCAGCGCCTCCAAATCCACATCGTCCGCAAGGGGCATGCCTCTTGTGTGTACTTGTAGAATTTCAAGTCTTTCCTGTACATCTGGCACTCCTATCTCAATTTCTCTGTCGAATCTGCCGGGGCGTCTGAGGGCTGGGTCAATGGCATCGAGTCTGTTGGTTGCACCTATCACAACCACCTGCCCTCTTTCCTCGAGACCATCGAGCATAGTAAGGAGTTGGGCAACAACCCTTCTTTCAACCTCTCCCGTTACCTCCTCTCTCTTCGGTGCAATTGAGTCAAGTTCATCTATGAATATAATCGAGGGAGCGTTCTCCTCTGCCTCCTCAAATATCTCCCTGAGGCGTTGCTCACTCTCCCCATAGTACTTGCTCATGATTTCAGGTCCGCTTATAGATATGAAATGAGCGTTAGTTTCGTTTGCAACAGCCTTCGCCAGCAACGTCTTCCCGGTTCCGGGAGGGCCATAAAGCAAAACACCCTTGGGTGGTTCTATTCCAAGACGCTCGAAGAGTTCTGGATGCTTCATAGGAAGCTCTACCATCTCCCTTATCTTCTTGACCTCCTCCTTCAACCCACCAATGTCCTCATATGTGACTCTGGGTACTTTGACAAGTTCCTCTTTTGCTGGTTTCTCAGACAGTATTATCTCTGTATCAAGCGACACCATTACAGACTCTGCTGGAGGTTGATATGCAGTAACGATGAGGTCAATCTTCCTCCCCATGACAGGAATCTCTATCATATCTCCCTTTGTGAATACCCTGCCTTCAAGAACGTGAGCAAGATATTCCTCACCACCCACTATCCTCAAAGGTTCGGTTGGTGCAAGTGTTATCTTCTTAGCTGGCTTCGTTGAGATTCTCTTTATCTTCACCTTGTCGTCTATACCGCACCCTGCATTCTTTCTCGTCACACCATCAATCCTTATTATGCCCTTGCCTGCATCATCTGGATACCCGGGCCAGACTTTTGCAACCGTTTGTTTGGTTCCTTCTATCGCTATTACGTCCCCGCTTCTGAGACCCAGCTTACGCTCTATCTGTGGGTCAAGTCTTGCAATGCCCTTCCCAACATCAGATGCTCTCGCCTCAGCTACCTTCAATATCTCTTCCATACAAATCACCCCTTCAGCTGTCAATTTTTACTTCACTTCAATTTTCTTCCCTCTTCTCTCAGGTCTCTCCTTGAGCTTAAACGTGACTTCAAGAACGCCGTTGTTGTACATCGCTTCTGCACTGTCTGGGTCAATCTCTGGCAGATCTGTCAGAACTTTGTAGTACTTCCTCTCTCCTTCTTTCGTTTTTGCCTCGATTGTCACACTGTTCTCGGTTGCTGAGAGATTGATGTCTTCTTTGGACACGCCAGGAAGCTCTGCAGTGATTCTCAGAACGTCATTTTCCTCATCGATCATTGTGCTTGTGAATGGTTCTCTCACACCCTTCTCAACAAATCCTCCACGAGTGGGCCTTACATTTCCGAACTCCTGAATTCGAGGGATGCCATCGGGGCCTATTTCCATCGACCACCCATACACCATGGGCTCGCCCTCTCTCAACTCTCCTGGACGGAGTCCTCTGAAGCTCTCCATGAACTCCTCCATCATTCTGTCCATTTCATCGAAAATATCACTGAAACCACCAAAGCCAAACAAGTCCCTGAATGGTCTCCTTCTTCTCACCATCATTATCACCTCCTGTTAACAACTTTAGGTTGTCTACATATATGTGTAGACTGCTCATATATAAATATTATCATACAGCATCATCCCCGCCCCTGCACACAACTGCACACTTAGATTGTCATCGATGTATCTGGGGGTGAGAAGCTCGGCACACATGCCACATAATGCCCCAACAAATGCCATAGAAGGGGACAGAAAACACAAAGCACCAAGAAATGCAAACAAAATTCCAATAAGAAATCCTTCAATCGTCTTGTTATTTTTCAGCTGAATTTGTAATCTCCCACCCACTAACTTCCCTCCTATGGCAGAAAAGCCATCGCCCATCGCACATACTGCAATCGCACCAGCACATGCAGGTGGCGGAAATAAAAGAACGCATAACAATGCACCGATATGGAACATGAAAGCACCCTTGGCGACCCACTCGCCCTCCTTCTCAAACACTCTCAGACTCGGACTGTATATGTACAGAACAATGAAAGTAGGCAGTAATAATAGGAGCAAAAGGGGGGCAAGGTCCCATAAAGAAACGAAGGCATACACCATCCCCCCGCCTATATGCACGAGCTTCCTCGCGATCATAATAAACCAATCATAATAAAATAAACCATTCCATTTATATAATAAAGCGTAAAGACCATTTGGTGTATGGGGGAGCTTGAAAGCACACTCTCCAGAAGAGTTCCAAGCGGAATTCCAGGATTTGATGAACTCTGTGAGGGGGGATTTCTTAGGGGGAGGTCTTATCTGGTCTCAGGAACATCTGGAGCAGGTAAGACAAACTTTTGTCTTCAATACCTTTACAAAGGTGTGCTGGAGTATGGGGAGGCTGGAATATTTATCGCAACTGAAGAGAGGCCAGAACACATAAGGGCTAATGCTTCAATGTTTGGGTGGGACCTTGAAACACTCGAAGATGAGAATCTGATTGCCATCATTGACGCATGCTCCACAAAGATAGGACTTCCATCAAACGAGAGGTATGTTGAAATCAAGCCATTTGATATGAACTCACTCCTTGACACCATCATCACGATTCAGGATGAGATTGATGCAAAGAGGTGTGTGGTGGATTCAACAACTTCTCTCGGATTTCTTATAGGGGATGTTGGAAAGATAAGAATTGAGCTACTCAAGCTGAGCATAACACTTGAGATCCTTGGCCTCACTTCTCTGCTGACTTGCGAAATCACAAGAGAGGGAGAGATAACAAGGTTCGGAGTCGAGAACTTCGTCACAGACGGTGTGGTGGTGATGTACTACAAACAAGTTAACAACATGAGGACTCACACCCTCGAGGTCTATAAGATGCGAGGGACGAAACACAGCACAAAGATACACCCCTATGAAATAACTCCCAATGGAATCGTTATACATCCCTATGAGGAGGTATTTTGAGTTGGGTTCAACTTCGGTCTTGAACTCGAAAAAGATAGCTGTGAGTGGAAAGGGTGGGGTGGGAAAAACAACTTTCGCTGGCTTGCTCTCCTGTCTTTTAGCAGAAGATTCGGATAGGGTGGTGGCGATAGATGCAGACCCAGACATGAATCTTGCTTCTGTGCTTGGCTCTGAAACACCTCCTCCACTCACATCCTATAAAGACCTCATAGAAGAAAGGGTTTCGATGGGAAATGGACTGTTCAGATACAATCCAAAAGTGGATGATATACTTGACAGATTCGGGATTATAACTCCGTGTGGTGTGAGGTTGCTCGTTATGGGAACGCTTGAAAAGGGTGGGACGGGGTGCATGTGTCCTGCATCATCTTTCTTGAGAGCTCTTCTGAGATATCTCCTGAAAACAGATATGTTGATCGTGATGGACATGGAAGCTGGAATAGAGCATCTTGGGAGGGGGACTGCCAGAGGATTCGATGTCATGATTGTGGTGGTGGAAAATGGGTTGAAGGCTGTACAGACCGCTGAACGGATAAAAAAACTCAGCAGGGATATAGGGATAGAGAATGTGGTGGCAGTACTGAATAAGATGAAGGGAGAGTGCGATAAAGTGGTTAATCTGCTGGAAGAATTGAATATTCCGCTCTTAGGAATGATACCTTTTGATGAGGAGGTTGTCAGAGCAGAGATTGAAGGCATACCTCCGTATGAGGTGGCAAAAGATGCTTTAAAAGCTATCAGAGATATAAAAAATAAACTGATTTCTGAAAACCTCTGAACTTCACAACTCCTGAAGGGGTAGTTCCGTTGGTAGTGTTATGATGAACTTCGCACCTTCTCCTTCCTTCGATTCAACCAATATCTCCCCACCATGTGTCTTTACAATGTTATAAACAACCCACATCCCCAGCCCAGTCCCTCCATCCTTTGTTGTGAAGAATGGGTCGAAGATGCGTTTTCTCACATCCTCCGAGATCCCTATTCCCCTGTCCTCTATCTCTATTATGGCGCTATCTCCTTCTTTGTAAGTTCTTACTCTCAGAATCTTGTTCTCGTTCATTTCAGGATACTTCTGGTTGAGAGACCAAATGGCATTATCAACTATATTTATGACAACTTGCTCAAGCTTTCCTCTGTGTGCTGATACACTTACATTCTCCAACTCGCATTCAACCACCACATTCTTTAGTTTGTGGGAGAGAATTCTCAGTGAGGTTTCCACCACATCCTTCAAATCAACATCTTCAACACCTCTGTCCCTTTTCACAAACTCCAGCAAATCCTTTACGATGTTCTGAATCCTTTGTGTTGCCTCCTCCATATCATTTATTATCTCCTCTTTCTCATCCCCTCCTGCCTCTCTGAGGAGAGGAAGGTTCAGTGTGATTACAGAGAGTGGATTTCTTATTTCGTGTATCACTCCTCCGGCAAGGGTACCGACGATGGCAAGCCTGTCTGCATGTGCAAGTTTTTCCTGTAAAACTTCCTTTTCTCTCTCAGCAGTGATGTCGGTTAACCTGATC
>QMVI01000074.1 GCA_003661015.1 Methanosarcinales archaeon
CCCTGCTCTTTTTCCCTTTGATGAGATGATTTTATCCTCTTTTACAATACCTATGCACACAACATTCACAAGTGGATTGCCAGAATAACTCTCATCAAAAAAAACCTCACCCCTCACAACAGGCACACCTATACAATTGCCATAGTCAGATATGCCAGCGACCACATGCTCGAAAAGATAGAGATTCTTGGGATTCTCAATGTTTCCGAAGTAGAGGGGGTCCATCAGGGCAATCGGTCTTGCACCCATGCAGAGTATATCTCTGACGATTCCACCAACTCCTGTGGCTGCACCGCTGTAGGGGTCAACATATGACGGATGATTGTGAGACTCCATCCCGATGACGAGACAAATATCGTTTTCAAGTCTGATAACCGCTGCATCCTCTCCAGGTCCCACCATCACTCTTTCTCCTTGGGTGGGAAGAGTTTTCAGAAGCTTTGAACTCGAACGATAGGCACAATGCTCACTCCACAGATTCAAAAAACACCCTTGTTCAACTAAGTTTGGTTCCCTTCCCAACTCCTTCCTTATTATCTCATAGTCTTCTTCTGGAATTATTCTCTCCATAACTCATCCTCAAAAAGTTCTGAGCTTACCAGCGATGAGCATATCCACGATTTCGGTTATGTTCGATAACCCTCTCTCTATGATATCCCTCGCTTCTCTTTGAAGCTTATGGATGTCTGCTCCTTTCTCTGGAAGTATCTGGGCATCTGCCACAAGTGGCTCATCTATCTGCTTGCCTATTTGAGAGAGCAACCGTATGTACACCTCCTCAACACCATCAACCTCAGATGCAATATCTGATGCGATTTGGTTTGAGAGGATGTTGTATATCTTTCCAACATGGTTGATTGGATTCTTGCCACTCGTTGCCTCCATGCTCATAGGCCGGTATGGGGTTATCAGCCCATTGCATCTGTTTCCCCTCCCCACTGAACCATCATCACCCATCTCTGCGGACGTTCCCGTTACCGTTAGGTAATAACATCCATCTGAGTCTGCGGTATTCACAAACACCTTTACACTCCGTTGCGTATACTCCTGCGCCATTTCAAACACCCTTTCCCTTATTTCCTCCTTTATCTGACCATAGTGATGTGGGTCATCCACATAAGCATCTACCATCGCACACGCTATTGTAAGCTCGATTTCGTTGTCCTTTCTCACGCCCATCACCTTCACATCCTCTCCGATCGCTGGCTCATTTTTCCTGAGTTCTCCAACGATGTACCGCTCAGTATTATATACAAGCCTTTCAGTTTCAGAGAGCGGAGCATAACCAACACCGAACGATGTGTCGTTGGCACATGGTACTTTATCTTTCCTTGTGAATACATCCTTTAACTCTGTTGAACCTTCTCCAATTCTGCAATCAAGCACAACATACTCATCCCTTAGATTTGGAAAGTTCTCATGGATATACTCTCTGGCAGCTCTCAACACAACTGTGTCTGTGGGTATGCTCTCCCCATCGAATTCTTTGGTTGCTCTGCCTACCAACAAAATGTAGATGGGGGATATCACCTCTCCTCCACCAAACTTCGGCTTCGATTTCCCGGCAACTATCTGTGTCTCGTCTGTATTGTGATGAAGGATGAAACCAAATCTCCTTTTATATTCCCTGCACAAAGCCCTGCTCATTGCCTCAGCAATCCCATCCGCCATGCTGTCTGGATGTCCTATGCCCTTTCTTTCAACTATTTCAATTCGCTGTTGTTCGATAGGTATCTGAGATATTGTCTCAACCCGAATATTTCTAACACGCCCATTTTTCATATATACCGCCCTTAACACCATACATATTTAAATCTCATCAAATATCTTCAAACAATTTACCTGACATAGAAATCTGCACCTATTTTTCTTGCAATCATCTCGCACGCATGCACATCGACATCAACATGCCCTACAACCGTAAGCCTAACATCCATCCCCTCTTTCACACACTCGGTTGCGAATTCGATGACTCTACTGAACGCTCCCATTAATTTCGGATTGCATATCTCCTCATAGCTTTTTTCATCATGTGCATTCAAACTGATGGAGACTGCATCCATCCCACTCTCTTTCAATTCACGGGCAACGTTTCTGTGTGGATATAACAGGGTTGCATTTGCATTCGTATCCAACCTCACCCTTTTTACACCTCTCTCCTTCAGATATTTCGTGATTTCAATTACATCATCCAGCCTCATAAGGGGCTCACCAAACCCGGTAAACACAACTTCATCGTACTTCACCACATCAACGCTATCAAGCACATTTATAATGTCCTCCAGAGATGGCTCACGCTCGAGCATGAGTCTGTACCCCCATATTCCATCAACATATTTCCTTATACAGAATATGCAGTCGTTCGTGCATCTGTTCGTGATGTTCAGATACAGATTCCCATTTCCCTCGTACACAATGCTTCCGTTCATATTCATCTCATCACTCCTATGTCATCCCCTTAATCTCATCGAGTTCGTACTCCTTTCTGAGACCCAGTACAATTTCAAATTCCTGTGGTGTTAGCATGGGTGCTGAAAACCTTTCAGAATCGTCAATCGCAACTCTTGGACATCCACACATCACATAGGCGTCAAGTCCGAAATCCTCAATTTCCTCACTGACCTCATCAACCTATATGACAATACATTTCTTACCATACCTCTCGCACAGATTGTGAATATGGTTTACAACCTTGGGTCTGGTCTGCCCCACCTTCGTACAGTGTATTATGCCAAATGTTTCGGCATCCATACTTTTCCATATCATGCCATATCTCTTCCTAATCAACTTCTCTGTTTCCTGTGTGTCTATCACTCTCACTCCAAAATACGGGTCTGCAACCACAACCCGCTTCCCTGTTGCAAGTGCTATGCCAAGAGGATGGAACCCGCCCTCTCCCACATACAGCACTTCATCGCACGCCTTGTCAACCGCACTAAAGTTACATCCGAGAACCTGTCCCTTGTGCGATATTCTCGTGTCTCCACTGCTCACCAACAGCTCAAACCCCTTGTTTTTCAAGATTGAAACCACTTCATCGATTTTGTGGACATATTGAAGTATTGTTGTCAGAGCTATTCTGCTTCCTTTGAGATGTTTTACACTCTCTTCCACACACCCTTTCACATCAACATTGCTCCTCGGCTCGATGTAAATAACATTTTCAACTGGCACAACCTTCGAATGCCCCACATGAACAAGAACGTCCACCCTCTCCAACAGTTCAACATCTATATCGCACCCTCCATGACATGGCTTGCCAGACACAACAACCTTACATCCTATTTCCTCAAATGGATGCACAAAATCAAATATCCGTCTCTTCAATCCAGTTGGAAGGGAGATACCTATGGTTTCAGCACCTCTCTTTGCAACTTCAACCAATGCATCCTCAATATTGAACTCAAGCACGCTCATGGTCTGAACCATTCAACCTCAATGTACTTTACCTCATTCATTATTAAGTTGGCGAACAGCATCTTTTTCCTCACAGAGTGGGCGAGTCTCACTGACTTTGACATCTCTGGTAGAGAGAGCGTATCAACTATGTGGAGTAAATAGTCAGAGTGTTTGTTTGGTCTCTTGTAAACCCTGAAATGACTGCCAAATTTGTACCCTGTCTTTGGGATAAGACCTTTTCTTCTCATATCCCCATATACTGTGAGTTTTTTATCAAAGTCAGGGTCTATGCTCCTGCCAAGCTCAATTATGTTTTCCACCTTATTTCCATCCACATCGGTGAGTGTTAATGCATTCTCATCAAGCAGATACGCAACCTCTATCATGGACAGATGGAGTCTGTTCTCATCAAGCATGGTACCAAAGAATTTCTCATGCAGGGCTTTTGAGGACTCTCCTTTCCACACAATAGCCCTCTCTGAGAGAAGAGTTGCTGAGGGTTGGGGGATTGTTTCCTCTATTTTCAATGTGAATTCTCCTGCTGGCTCAACTGTTCTCACGAGATAATATGTAATATCTCCCTCCTCATCCACAACAGCAATCACAAGTCTTCTACGCAACCCTTCTATACTGTGTGTCATATTCCACAATCTTGAGAAAGTTATTCGCTCTCTTTCACTCAACACATGAACGATAGCCCAAGAAGGTTCTTCTCCAGCACATTTTCCTCTTTTGTACAGTTTTAAATCGATTGCGTGTAGACTGGGATGATAACCTCTGTTTCTGAGGTCAGTATAAACCGTGTAAATCAACTCAAACCGTTCTGTTCTTCTGGTTCCTTTCTTGAAAAGCTCCTCGAAAGTTAATTCTCTTCCGTTTTCAACCACTTTCATCTTGCCAACCGAGAGCAGGTAAGTGGCTTCGACAAGCGACAGGACTGTGCCTTCTTTTGTTCTTCTCCCGTACCCTCTCATCTCCCTCTGGATTAACACTGCGCTTCCTTTCAACTCTCCTGCCATCATGGATACTCCCCACCCAGACCAATCTTCTTTGCAAACCTCTCAAACAGTTCCTTTCCGACCAGTGTCTGCTCAGGATAATTCCTTTCGAGGTACTCAACAAACTCGAGTCTTGTATTGCTGGTGAGTCCTGCCACCAATATCTCAACCGCTATCTCCTCGCTCTCTTTCACACCAATCGGAAGCTCAAGCATAAAAAACAGTTCAGGAGGGTTTGGATAGGTATCATACAAAATGCTCCTGAGTACAGGGGATACCGAACCTTTAAGAATGCCTCTCTCGAGCTCAACGAGGGGGGGGGCTCCTTCAATCTCCATCCTCTGTGGGGAGGTCATCCTTTCATACGATGAGGGAGAGTATGAATGGAGTTCGAAATACATATCTGGCTTTACCATATCTACCAGAGATAACAACCTCCTTCCATCTCTTGTGGAATAGAAATGTTTATCGAGTGTACTGACATTCACACTTCCCTCGAGATTACACACAACAACCTATCCTTGCAAAGGTCTCACTCTCAACCTCTCGAGAAGGTTTCTCAGATGTTTGCCCTCTTTTCTGTGAATTCCGCCCACGCATAACCTTACTGGGTATTCTGAGTCAGAGCAAGACATGTAAATGTACATATATGTGAAATGAATAAAAGGATATATATGGTTGCGGTTGATGATTATTATAAACTGATAGCACCACGACCTGTGGTCTGTGTATCTACTGTTGGAAAGGACGGGGTGCACAATATCGCACCGTTCAGCTTCTGCACACCACTCTCATTCTCACCTCCGCTCTTGGGTGTGGCGGTTGGCAAGGGAAAGGATACGCTCAGAAACATGCTTGAAAGCGGGGATTTCGTTGTTGTGCCTGTCACCCGTGAGTGGGCCAAGCAGGCGATTATGACTGCTGAACCTCTACCCTATGGAAAGAGTGAATTTGAGCTGGCAGGATTGACACCGATCCCTTCAAAGGTTGTGATGTCTCCCTCGGTTGCTGAGGCTCCCATAAACATCGAATGTACCACCCAAGATAGCTTTGAGACAGGGGACCATGTGTTTGTTGTTGGTAAGGTTGTGCATATGGAGTGTTCCGAGGGGGCTTTGAAGAAAGGAAGAATAAACATTGAAGAGCTTGGAACGGTTGGGCATATCACCAGCGGAGAATTCACAATATCGAGTGAAGCGGTTATAATCGAGTGATGACATGACATGATAGTGTTGTCAGGAGGGACTGGAACACCGAAACTCCTAGACGGGCTGAGAGAGATAATAGAGCCTACATAGTTGACGGTAATCGTGAATACTGCAGATGACATATGGGTGATGGGAAATCTTGTATGTCCTGACTTGGACACTGTATTGTATCTGCTATCTGAGAAGCTTGACAAAGAAAAGTGGTGGGGAGTGGAAGGAGATACATTCCACACCCA
>QMVI01000075.1 GCA_003661015.1 Methanosarcinales archaeon
ATCACTTTTAACAAAGTTAGAGATTCCATTTCTTGTTTGCATAAATAATTTTAATCTAAATCTAAACAACACCGCCAAAATAGAAAGTTTTTGTAGGGAACATGATGTTGAAGTTGTAGGAAAGATACCCTTTGATAAGGGTGTTTTAGAAGCATTTAGGATCGGAAGTACTATCGTTGAAGAATTTCCAGAATCTACAGCATCAATAGCTATAAAAGAACTATATAATGAGGTGATTAGATGAAAGTAGCAATATCTTCGAGTGGTGAAGGGATTAATGCAGAATTTGAACCAAGATTTGGGAGATGCAAAAATTTTGTTATCTACGATACTGAAAACAAAACATTTAAGACAATACCTAATCCGGCTTTGGAGGAAGAGAGTGGAGCAGGTATTAAAGCTGCGAAGGAGATTATAAAACGAGATGTAAAAATGTTGATTACAGGAAGGATTGGATTGAATGCTCTTAAAGTGCTATCTTCGTCAGGTGTTAGAATTGTGAAAGGCTCTTACTCTACAGTTAAAGAAGCAATTGAGAAGGAGGTATAAAAATATGGAACAGCAAAAAGATATCAACAAAGAGATTGAAAAGAGGCTTGCATCTGTAAAGCACAAGCTTGTGGTACTTAGTGGCAAGGGTGGAGTCGGAAAATCCACGACCACATCTTGTATAGCCGTAACTCTTGCAAAAAGAGGTTATAAAGTAGGGGTATTTGACTACGATTTCCATGGCCCAGCAATACCACGAATGCTTGGAGTGTCCGGCAGACCAGAGATTACCGAGGACGGAATTATCCCTCCAGAAGGTATAATGGGGATAAAAGTTTTTTCTGTGGGCCTTCTTTTGAGTGATGAGAAATCTCCTGTAATATGGAGGGGACCTCTGAAATATAACGTTTTAAGGGAATTCCTTTCTAAGCTTGAGTGGGGAGAACTTGATTTCTTGCTCTTTGATTTGCCACCGGGAACTGGTGATGAGGCATTGAACATAGCTCAGACAATACCCGGGGTAGATGGTGCCATAGTTGTCACAATACCTTCCGAAGTTTCGAGGGTTGCTGTTGAGAAGTCAGTTGAGTTTTGCAGAAAACTCAACATAAAGCCATTGGGAGTCATAGAGAATATGAGTTATCTAGTCTGTCCAAACTGCTCACATAGAATCGAAATCTTTGGGAAAGGAGGTGGAGAGAAAATAATGGAGGAGGAGGGAATACAACTCCTCGGGAAAATCGCCCTCGAACCAGCTATCTCGAAGGCAATGGACTCTGGCAATCCACTGACGGACTCGAAAATTGTGGAAGTATTTGACGAGATTGTGGATAAAATTCTGAGAGGCTTTTCATGATAATCTATGGACCCGTTCTCTCATGGAGATTTGGAAGATCTCTCGGTATTGACTTGATTCAGCCTCCCAAGATATGTACATTCGACTGCATATACTGTCAGCTTGGACAAACACAGCACAAGATATGCTCAAGAAACGAGTTCTCAAGAAGAATCGATATCGGGGTGCTGGAAGACGAACTGAACGAGAAAATCGAATGTGTGGACGTGGATGCAATAACCTTATCGGGTTCTGGAGAACCAACGCTGAATCCTCAACTTGGGGAGGTCATAGATGTTGTGAGAGGAAGTACAAAAAAACCATTGATTATCCTCACGAATTCCTCGCTCCTGTCCGATGTCTCAGAAGACCTCCAAAAACTTGACCTCGTGGAGGCAAAACTCGATGCAATTACACAAGATACCTTTGCAAGTGTAAATAAACCATGCGAATAGATGAAAATAGACGAAATAAAAGAAAATATTAAGAATATACGGACTAATCTGTCGATTCAAAGCATGTTTTTCAGATACAGAGGCGGTGTCCCTCTCATGAAAGAGTTTTCCGAGTATATTTGTTATCTAAAGGAGTTAAAACCTTTGAAAGTGCATGTTAATACTCCATGGAGACCTCCACAGAACTCTGAAGTGAGACCACTCAGAGAACAAGAGCTGGGTGAGATATGTGATAAAATAAGAAATGAAGGCATAGATGCAAGATACTACAAAGAATCAGATATTTCCCATTCTAAAAAATTGAATACAGATGAGCTCATTGAAATACTTTCAAGAAGACCTCTAAGGATGCCAGATATTGCCAAACTGACTGGTCTTTCCGGAGATGATGTGTTAGAATTTCTGAACAAACTGAATAAAGAGTATAACATAAAAAGTATCTTTTATCAAGGAGAAATGTTTTACAGGGTTTGATATGCATAGAAGAGGTCGTCCAAAAGGACCGAGGTGGATAAAAGAGTTTCCAAAAGCGATGTTATTCAAACCGAGAGGACTTCCACTGAATACACTTGAAAGGGTTGAGATCACAATCGAAGAGCTTGAGGCAATGAGACTTGTTGACTTTCTCGGTCTTGGACAAGAGGAAGCTGCAAAGATGATGGGAGTGAGTAGAAAAACTCTCTGGATGGACTTGAAAGAGGGGAGAAGGAAAGTTATTGAGGGTCTAATAGAAGGAAAGGCAATAGAGCTCAAAGGTTCACATCCTTATACCATCAGATGCACATGTAAAGGATGTGGGAGTACGTGGTTCTATTTATTTAAGAGAATGCCAAGAAGATTGAGATGCCCCTCATGCAAAATCGAGCTTGAGCTTTCTAAAGTCGAGTCAAGAAATACTTTCGATGAGGAGAGCGGATAAGTCCTTCATGATGATGTCAACCCCATACTTCTCTTTTACCCATTCAAGATGATAGAGACAGAAGGGACAATAACTTATCAGCATTTTAGATATCTCTTTTGCCCTCTTTATTGTTAACATACCAACAGCATCTGCAATTTCTGGATAGTTTGGTTTCACACCTGCAGGAGCTCCACAACACACACCCACGTCCTCATCAAATAATTCGACCACATTTACACCCAATTCACGAAGAATATATCTTGGTACATCACGTCTGTTTCTCAATGGACAGCCATCTCTCACAGATACTACTTTGTTTATTTTGTTCATTTTTAATCTCCCAGACTCTATCAACTCTTTGAATACTTCAATGGACATAACAACTTCGAAGTTAGGTTTTCTGTAGAGTTTGGAGTACTCAAATTTAAGAACACTATAACATGCTGGACACGAGACAATGAGTTTCCTAACACCACAGGACTCAATGTATTCCACATAATTCTTTGCGTATTCCTTTGCCTCGTCAAGATGTCCATTGTCTATAACAAACAGCCCACAGCACCTCTCTTCTTCGAGAATTTTTGGGTATATACCGCAATGATTGAGAATTCTTATCGTATTTCTTGCTATTTCGCCATGTGCAAATGCAACCCAGCAACCAGCCATATAACCGATTTCAGAATCGTCTGAAAATTTCAGATCGTCTGAAATCCATTCTTTTCTCTCTTCATTATCCAGTCCCTTTGGATTCCATTTTTCAATTATGTTTTTGATGATATGCTTAGTCTTCTCAGGCTCTCTTCTTTGTTCTGCCAGAAGACCACGCTCATATTGAATGATGTCTGCAATAGGAATATCAACGGGACACACCTCATTACACGCCCTACACCTTGTGCACAGATATATTGTATCAAATTCGTCCTTTGTTAGTTCCTCTCCATTCTCGATTTTACTCAGGAGTTTTATTTTGTTATTTGGCGTGTATAATATGTTATCTGAAACCTTACAGATTGGACAGATCTCGCCACATTTACCACAATCGATACACGAGTTGATTGCTGAATGATAATTTGCTATCATCTCACCCTCCATAGCCCCCCATACTTCAAAACGTTTGAGTATTTTAATATTTTGTCTTTTGTAGGGCGATAATATGAATGTATCATTGAGTGCAACTTTCGGCACTTTTTTATATTTATATGGCATGGAATATCTCATGGAGCATTTGTCGGCTAAAAAGCGTCTATTCATAAGACAGGCAGAGATATGTAAAACATTCGCAAATCCCACAAGAATAGAGATACTCTACAATCTCAGGGATGGAGAGAAGTCTGTTGGTGAGCTTGTATTGCTCACAGGGATATCGAGAACCAACATTTCACAGCAACTTGCAATCCTCAGACAGAAGGGAGTTGTAGAGACAAGAAGGGAAGGTACGAAGATATACTACAGAGTTTCAAATAGCAAAATAATAAGAGCATGCGAGTTGATGAGAGAAGCACTTCTTGAACAGTTGAGTGAGAATGAGAGACTTGCAAGAGAAATAGAAAAAGTTAGGGGTACATGAACATTCTTGTGAGTGCCCCGGCAAATATTTCATACCGTGTCTTCCATCGTATCTCTCATTTTATAAAGATGATTTTGGTATGTGGGCTTTGAAGAGAGAGACTGAAATAATCAGCAGATATGTTCAGGGTAACCTTGTGCTCGATGTTGGATGTGGTCCATGTGTTTTTGAGAGAGAACTGGGATTTAAGATGGTCGGTGTTGACCCAGACAAAAATGCCTTAAAGTTTTGTTCAGGAGATGTTGTTCGGTCTGTTGGTGAGTATCTGCCCTTTAAAGATAATGTTTTTGATGCAGTGCTTTTTATCACTTCAATGGAGTTTTTACTCAGACCAGAACTTGCGGTTTCTGAAGCATACAGAGTTTTAAAAAATGGAATTCTACTTATTCTGATGATAAATCAGGAGTCGAATTATTTTAAAATGGGGAGTTATATTTCAAAGGCAAGAAATAACCATAAAGAAGTAATATCGATTACGAAAAAATATTTTGATGTAGTGCATTTTCCAGAGTTATGGTGGAACGGAGAGCATATTCTTTATGTGATCATTGGTAAAAAACTGTAAAAAATTGAAGTAATTGAAACTGAATTACTGTTCCATCTCGTTGAGCATTGACTCAAGTTCAGATATCTCCTGAGATACTTGCTCCAGCTCATTTGATACTTCAAGCAGATCTACAACGTCCTCCTCTGTCAAGTCTGTAATGGTTTCGTTGTTCACCTCCACGTTAGTTCCGACACATCCCATGCCAACCAACAGAATAACCACCATACACACAACCGCTTTCTTCACTCTTTCAGCCCCCTGTACCAGCTTCCACTTTCATCATCCACAGTATACGTTCCGTTTCCTCTCATTATGAGAGAACCAGTCCCTTCAATTTGGATGGAGATATTGTTCCCTGAGATAGCCATGGTGAAGCTTGAACCATTGACTTCAATCTCCCCACTTACCCCCGAATACAGAAGAGAGCCATTTTTGTTGACAGCGGTACTCGCATTTGGAATGTAGACATTCATGTCTCCTCCTGTGTCAAATAATCTGACGTTGCCAGCACCAATTTCACCCTGCACACTGAAGTTCCCTGAAAATGCCACAAGACCATTTCCAGTTGCCTTGAGTTTCTGGTCTTGCAAAACAATGACTCCCTTTTCTTCTCCGAGTTTGGTAAGTACTCTCTTGATCACTTTTGTGGCTCCTCTGATCTCTAACATAGCCTTCCTGATCTCTTCTCTCGCATCACGTATGGTGCTAATTGTTGGAGCTTCATTTGATGTGTTGTTCAGCAGATTCTTTGCATTTTCAAGGTGCTCTCTTGCCATTTCAATGTGAGATATATACTCTCTTCTGTATTGTTCTGGCAATTTTACCTGCTCTGCTTTTCTCAATACTTGTTCAGTCCGCTCGATATTTCTGTTCATTATGTTAATGACTCTCTCATTACGGGCCATTTTTCTGAGGGTTTTGTTTATTTGGAGGGTTTTGTTTATCCCTATGTCAACCCCACGATTCTGCTTTACAGTTACAGGGGTTTTGTTTATCCCTATGTCA
>QMVI01000076.1 GCA_003661015.1 Methanosarcinales archaeon
TCCTCAACAGTGGGAACTTCTTTCACCCTGATTTTCTCAATCGCATCTCTCACAACGAATGAAAATGCATCACTCCCCGCACCAGAGCCAAAGGACGTCATGAGTATTCTATCCCCCGGTTTAGCTTTATCAAGAACTGCTGCAAGACCAATCATAGACGAGGCAGAGTAGGTATTGCCAAGTCTCCCAACAACAAGTCCGGGCAGTAATTGTTGCTCTGTGAAACCTAACTTCTTTGCAACATTCACAGGAAACTTACCATTCGGCTGGTGAAACACCACGTATCTATAATCCTCTGGCGTTGTAGAAGTTGCATCGAGGAGCATCTTAGTTGCATTGTAAATATGCTTGAAATAAGCCGGCTCTCCTGTAAACCTTCCCCCATGCTCTGGATATGGTCGTCCCTCTCTCCTCCAGAAATCAGGTGTGTCTGTTGTGTATGAAAGTGTATGCTCAATCTCAGCTACCACATCATTTCCTTTCCCTATAATGGCAGCCATCCCACCTGCGGCAGCTGTAAATTCAAGAGCGTCATTGGGTGCACCTTGTGAAACATCTGCTCCAATCGCCATACCAAGGTCTACCATCTCTGCCTTCACGAGAGCATAACATGTTTGCATCGCAGCAGTCCCTGCCTTACATGCAAACTCATAGTCTGCAACTGTTAAATGCGGTGTTGCTCCTATTGCCTCGGCAACAATAGTACCAGTTGGCTTTACAGCATACGGATGACTCTCAGAACCCACATACAAAGCACCTATCCTTCCGGGATCTATGCCAGCTCTTTTCACTGAATATCTGGCAGCTTCTACCGCAATTGTGACAGTATCCTCATCAATATCTGGGGCAGATTTTTCCATGACTCTCAATCCTCTTATTATGGGCTCAGGGTCTTTTCCCCATACTCTTGCTATTTCCTCAACCTTTATCCTGTATTTTGGTATATACACACCATACGAAACCAAACCAACGACCATAACTTACCTCCTCAGAACTTTTATAATACTCTCAACAGGCATGGTGGTTGCAAGTACCGGTATCTGTTCGATTTCAGCTATCCTAACAGCAATGCTATCAACCCTTGTAATGCCCTGCAATACCACTGCACTGGGCTTGAGGTTGCTGACCCTTATTGCAACCATGGGAGAACGCCCTGTACTTACTCTTGTAAATATCAATGCCCTCTCTGTACTCCAGCCATAGAGTCTCTGAAAATCGTACGATGACAGTTCAAGAATTGCCTTCAAACTATCTACGATTGTATGCCCATAAAGACGTCTTCCATGGTCAACCAAGTAAACCTTTATCGCATTTATTCTCTCAGCAAGTTCAGAAACCGTTATTGGCTTTTTGTAATCGTACATGTCATAAATCACGCCGGGATTGAAACTGTAAAGGGTTGTGGCATATGTTCTCACATTCTTTCCGCCTTTCAGTATGTCTATCTCAATGAGTGCCTCAACAACTCTTCTGATGATGTTTATGCCAGGTGACTTTCTTCTTCCGCTCTCATAGTCGGATATGACAGAAGGTGACACATTCAGATAAGCTGATAACTCGCTCTGTGATATTCCAAAGCTTGTTCTCCACTTTCTTATGGTCTCACCCGGATTCTGAGAAAGCGTTATTTCTCCAGCCATTTTTTCTGCAAGCTTTGACCTAACATCTGCCCATCCCCTATCTTCCATGAGGGGGGGTGTGTGCAATCATAATTTATAAATTTAACGAAGAATATCATCGTCAAAGAACGAAAAAGGAAGTTTTAAAAATGGTTTGTGTGTTAGGTGGGTGTATGGCAAAGACAGCAAGTTCATATCACTGCAACTCCTGTGGGGTTGCTTTGAGAGAAAGAGGTTTTACAAGGTTTCCTTGTCCTATATGTGGGACTGTGATTGGAAGATGTGCGAGATGTAGAACAATCGGTGCACAGTACATATGCCCCAAATGTGGATTTACAGGGCCGTGAGAGGTGATGAAAATGGGAGATGTTGCGGCGAAACTGAGAATTATGCCAAAGGATGTGGAGGTCGATTTGGAACAGCTGAAAGAGAAGATATCGATGGTGCTTCCCGAGAATGTAAAACTCCATGGCTTTTCTATCGAGCCAATTGCCTTTGGTCTGAGAGCGTTGAACGTTGTGGTTCTGGTGGCAGATGCGGAGGGTGGAACTGAAGAAGTTGAACAGCTCATAGAGGGACTAGACGATGTGGAAAGTGTGAGTGTTGTTGAGGTGGGAAGGATATAATAAGGGTGGTGTGTGTTGGCTCACTTAAAGGAGCCATGAAGGACATCGAAAATGAATATCTCAAAAGAATGAGAGACGTGGATGTTGTGGAAGTGAAGGAAGAAAAAGACAAGGGATTGGGTGTGGATAAAATTCTCAAAAATGAAGAAAAGAGAATTTTGGACAAATTAAGAGGTTTTGTTGTTGTTCTTGATGAGAAGGGCAAAGAGATGAACTCGAATGAGTTTGCACGGTTTGTTAATGAGAGAAGACTAGGGGGTGATATAACATTCGTTGTTGGAGGACCATACGGGTTATCGCAGAACATAAAAAATCGGGCAGATATTATTCTATCTCTAAGCAGACTGACACTGACCCATGAAATGGCAAGAATCCTGCTACTTGAACAACTTTACAGAACATTCACAAAATCAACTGGGTATCACAAGTGAAAAACATAGAAAAAATTTATTTATAAGATGAACAGAGTTGGATAGGGGATACGTTTGGGCATTCTTGATAAACTATCAAAATTGATACCAAAAAAAGAGAAAGAACTCGAGTTTGATGTTTCACCTGAAGAGATGGGAGAGATTCCTGGAGATATTTTCGGAGATGAATTTGAGATTGAAGAAGGTGGTTTGGGAGAAATCCAAGAAGAGGGGAGCGGAGGAGGGAGGGGAGAGGAAAGATTTGAAGAGCTTGAAAGTAAGATTTCAAAACTTGAGATGACGATAACAGGCATGCAGAGAGAACAAGATGAGGTTAAAAAATCACTGGAATCCATAAATCAAAGCATGGTTGAACTTCTCTCTCTTTACGAGGTTGTCTCAAACCAAATAAACCCATTCGTGGGAGACGGTGATAAGGCTCCGATAGTAATGGAAAGACTTGACAACATGGAAAAAAGAATCAATGAGTTTGAAAAGACTATAAACAATATCAAAATTGACCTAGAAACAAAGAGCACAGAGGACAAAAGTTTAGAGTTTGATACGCTTTCTGAGGCTTTTGGAACGCTGAGTGAAGAGGTTGACAAACTCTCCAAGAAAATTTCAGAGATTGAAGTAAAGATAAAATCTGAGAAAATAGAGGGTAAAGAAGTAAAAAGAGAGAAAGAGAATGTGAAGGAAAATATAGTCACTGCTGATTCTGTGGTGGATTATGGAGAGGGCTCCAAGACGTCAACCAAACCGAGGTTGAAGAGGATAGAACTGACGCCGACCAATGTCGTGGTACTTCTAAAATGGCTTGAATTTCTCATGGAGAGGGTAGGAAGGAACAACCTGATAGAGGTGCTCGACTTCTATGTAGAAATTGGATGGATCAGTGAAGAGGTAGCATCAACCTTGCTCTCCTATGCAAGAGGGATTGAGTACTACACTGAAAAACATGAGTGGAGACTTCTATCTGATGACCACACAAAATCTCTCCTCTTCATAGAGAAACTCTCAGGGAACAAAATCGACCACTCGACCCTTCGCAGAGTTGAGAGAGAGATATCAAAACTGAGCAGGGGAGTCGAGGAAATATACGGACTTTAACAGTTGTTTGTAGTTTACAACAAATTACAAAGTATTAAATAGCTCACCCTGAGAGTTTGAATTGTGGGCAATATGAGGGAGCTATATAGATTTGCACTGGAGAGGGACGAACTCGAGAAAAAGCTTGGAGGAGGTATTCCACCAGGCTCACTCATACTCGTGGAGGGCGAAAGTGGAAGTGGCAAGAGTACAATATGTCAGAGACTGGCTTATGGGCTTCTCGAGGCAGGACATACTGTCACCTACATCTCAACTCAACTCACAACCAAAGGTTTCATAAACCAGATGTACTCTCTGAACTATCCGATTGCATCCCATCTCCTCCGAGGTAATCTTATCTATATACCAGTTCTGCCCCTCATAAATGCTCCGAAATCCAGAGAAGACTTCATAGAGAGACTCATGAGTGCAAAAAAGCTTTTTGAAAGCGATGTTATCATAATAGATACCCTTTCGGCGTTGATAAAAGCAAGTATAAATTCAAAAAAGGAGCTTGAACTTATATCGTTCTTCAAAAAGATAAACGGGCTTGGGAAAGTAATAATTGTGACAGTAGACCCTGCCCAGCTTGAAGAAGAAAGTCTCCTTGTTCTCCGTTCTTCTTGCGATATCTATCTTCAACTCAAGATAAAAACCCTCGGAACCGAAATAAAAAGATCGATTTTTGTAAATAAGTTCACCGGGGCACGTAAAAGAGTAGCCCCACTGATAGGTTTCAGAATAGAGCCGAACGTTGGTTTCGTTGTCGAGATCTCTGCTGTCTCGTGAGGTGAGGACAGTGGAGACCGAGCTGAAGAAGGCAATGGCAAGGAATCCCCATCTCAAAACATATCTGAACGAGTTCGGAAAGAAAAACGGGTCTTTCCCAAAGTTCCTCCCACAATTAAGTGGAGACTTGAAAAACGAAGATTACATAAATATTCTGATTCCCGTAGGTGACCCAATTTTTATCCATCTGTATGGGAGTAATCGACTTAAAACCATAAAATACTATGCAATAGAGCCAAAACTTAATGGAAAGGAGAAAAAGAAGTATCAGGATGTCCTTGATGCAATTCTTGAGAGGTCTGCAGAGGAGGAGATTCCAGATACTGAGGCAAAGCTCAGAGTCATGATATTCAAGCTTCTGAGAGAGGTGTGTGATATCAGCAATGAAGAGGGCAGGAGTTCAGGACCATTCCAAAAGGGTCTTGATAAGATACCTGTAACACCTCTTGAATACGATAAAATTCAGTACTATCTTGAGAGGAACATTCTCGGTGCAGGTCCAATAGAACCCCTCATAAGAGACCCTTACATTGAAGATGTGCATTGCATAGGGCATCAGAACATCTACATTGTGCATAAGATCTTCGACATGCTTGAGACAAATATCAGATTCGAGAGTGAAGGGGAGCTGGATAACTGGATGCGAAGTATGAGTGAGAGAATAGGAAGACCTGTGAGTGAGTCAAGACCCATAGCAGATGGTGCGCTCCCGGATGGCTCCCGTATAAACATAATATACAGCACAGATGTCTCAAGAAAAGGGCCGAGCTTTACAATGCGAAAATTCTCGGCAACACCAATCAGCATAACCCAACTGATAAAATGGGGCTCGATAAACGAAGAGATTGCAGCATATCTCTGGCTCTGTCTTGAGAATAACATGAGCATATTCTTTAGTGGTGAGACAGCAAGTGGGAAAACAACAATGCTCAACGCCTGTCTTCCATTCATCAACCCAAAAGCGAAGATTTACTCTGCAGAGGACACTGCCGAGGTACAACCGCCCCACCCGGTATGGCAACAACTCATAACAAGGGAAGAGGGTCCA
>QMVI01000077.1 GCA_003661015.1 Methanosarcinales archaeon
CACCCTACCGTGCCCTACCACACCCTAGCGCACCTCACCTCACCGGACCTTGCCAGACCGTACCGGATCACATCCAATAACCCGCGTAGACTTTGGTATCTACATGGGTTCCGTACCGTACCTTACCAGACCTGACCCTGACTCACCACACCGTACCTCACCTCATCATACCAATTTTTTTCGTTGTCGTTTCGATGGCTTCAAAAATGACGCTCAGTTCGGTGAGGTTCTCATACTTCCTCTTCCAGTAGTTGATCTCCCGTAGTGCCTGCTCCAGGATCTGATCCCGATATGGCTTCTCTCTTACCACGACCGACACAGGAACATAAGCCTGCTTTATCTCTGTCTCCTCAGCCTGTTCATGTGCTTCTTTCTCGATCTTGACGTTGAAAAATGCTCGCTCCTCTATTGTCTCGTCAGGCGTCTCAACCACGACGATAATCGAGTTGATCAGGTTGCGTGCCTGATGAAGCCTGTACTTCTCCCCCGCGACTTCATTATCCCACTCAAAATAATCATGGAGTGGGGAAGTCTCGCTTTTTGCCTCCTCCACCACATCCGGCGGGGTGATTACACCCTTCTCCTCTGCAATCTTCTCCAGACACTCTCCATAGATCTGTGCCTGCTTATCCGTGATCCTTGATCCCGGGCGTGCCTTGTACGTCCTGCTTGTTGCAGTCATAACTGCTGTTGTTGCCATTACTCTCCCTCCCCTGTTGCTACCGTGAACATTCCATACTGCCCATCATGCTGTGGTGTCCAGTCACCGACGCCGATATGGAATCCCGCAAGGTTGGCAAGATTCACGATCTGCTCAGGGCTGATCTGGTTTGCGTTGTACTGGATATGAAGCACACATTTCCAGTTGTTGAACTGTGGACGATACCGCACCTGTGCCACTCTGCCTGCACCGCTGAGCCTTACCACAGCCTCGTTGATCACCATCTCGTCATACTCGATCGGTACAAGATCTCCTTTTATGAAGAAAGCACCCTTGGCAAGCTTCTTGTTCATCCCCTGTAGATATGGGGCTACTTCGACCATCGCCTTCTTGAAACCGATGCTCGGGAATCCTACTCTCCCATCCGGGAGCTTGTGGATTCTCTCCTCGACCTCTTTCTCTATGTCCCGCACGCCTTTCTGCTTTGTCCTGTGAAGATGTTTGTCCATCATCTCTTCCTTCTGTGAATCACTGAACTTGTTCATCAGCAGCGGCGTAATCCCCTCTATCGCTATAGAAATGGTCTTGAGCTTCACAGGCTCTAAACGTACCTCTTCTTCACTCACTTAAATCCCTCCCGGTAGCTTCCTCAACCTTCGCCTTCGACAAGCTCACCAAGGCAATATCGCCTTCTTTGATGCCTTTCTCTCTGAGGTAGTCCTTTGGGATCACCACGCGACCCCCGCTACCAATTCTCACAGCCACTTTATCTGGCATGTTCCTATCACCATAGGGTATATGGTGAATGGAGTATATAAATCTTTCGGTCAAAACGTGCTCCTGATCACTTTACACATCTCTCCACTTCCGCCATGCACAGTCCCAGGTAACCGCCTGATCCTGTGAATATCGATGGTTGGTTCTGGATCCAGAGTGAGAAGCGGGGTGAAATTTCGCTTATCATACTCCTTGCGTTCCTCCTCCGGAGCATAACGCAACGCAAAATAATCTACTATCTCTCTTCTCTCCTGGGTTGATAGCTTTCTCAGCTTCTCCGTCAGCCGGGGATTGTTGTGATATCCATACGCAATCACGTGATAACCTTTTGAACCGCTGAATATCATCTCAAGGTCGTCAATAGCAAAATAATCCTGGAGATAATCATAAACAAACCTTGCCTCGGCATAGGCAAGCTTCAGGTTTTGTTTTGAATCGAAGTCAAAGAAGAGATCTGTGCCGTTCCAGAAGGATCTCTCTGATGGAGCAAGATGGGGGAACGTGTAGTATGCTGTACTGAAAAAGCAGTGGGTTGGGTTCTTCTTTTCTATGTAATCCCACAGCTCTTCATTGGTTGTAAATGACTTTCTCCTTTCAATATAATAGATTGGGTCTGTTCTCTGCTTCTTTTCATTCCATTTCTCGCCTTTTTTGTAGAAAAATGCAAACTCCCGCTGGGATATAGTTCTGACTTCGTATTTAACTGACGAGGTCATGGATAAACCCACCATAGCTATCCTTTCTTGAGACAATATACAGATTCTGGGTTGTTCTTGTCGTGCCCACAAATGCAAGACTCATCTCACCTCTTAGATTTGCATCTCGGCGTGGGTTGAAGTCGAAGCAGAAGACGTTTTCTGCCTCAAGACCTTTTGATGCAAAGTAAGTGCCAGCTCTTATGTTTGTGAAAACAGGCAGTGATTTTGGGGTGACTGATTCTATGATTCTCTTCGCCTGCTCACTGAGCTTTGTTTTTGGATCGACCACTATTCCTTTTATTTTATCTGGTTCATCTGCCCTTTTAAACAGAGAATAAAATTTTGAGTGGGTGTCATCTTGATTGAAAAAACCCGCCAGTGTTTTAATACCAGAATCAAGCTCCTGTTCACTTTTCATTTTTCTAATTTCTGTCTTAACACCACGCCGCAGATGTGATGCCGGGATGGCATTGATAAACGTTTTTATTTCGTGGTTGTTCAATGGCTCACCTGTGTAAAGCTTCCTGACAAGATTGTAAATGTGTCTGAGCCGTTTTGAGTTAAAAATAGTCGTGAATCTACCCATACCGAGGATGTATACTCCATTTTTAAAACAATAATCAACAAACTCTTCAATCTGCCAGTGGGTTCTGAAAAGGAGGAACGTTTTTGATGATGGGGTAAATAGATTGATTGGTTCCTCCCATGATGTGAACAATACTATCCCCTCCACATCTCTTGGTTTTACATTCCCCATATCACGCTCACCAAGTTGCTCTGCGATGCGTGTGGCATACTCCCAAGGTTGTCTTGGAACTCTATGAGATTGAGGTAGTATGATCAATTCACCATCGAGATTGGAGACAAGCCACGGGTTTGCTGCATTAAAATAAAAAATACCCTGGTTTGGATCATAAGCAAGTATAACTTCTCTACAGTTCTTTGACCAGAGTTTTATGAGTTCAAACTGGAGGGGAGATAGATCTTGTGCCTCATCAATATATAGGCAACGTGTCTCACCAAGCTCACCAAACAATGGAATGGTATTTTCAACCGTATACTGGAGCATGTCATCATACTCCCACAAACCATTATCGTGTTTGATTTGTTCCCATTCAACGTAAAGCTGTAGGAGATAACGGGGGGAGTAGTGTCGTGATAATCTTTTCATCTCCTCCTGAGTGAGGTATCTCATCTCTAAAATGGCTTCTTTTACTTTTTTATCATAGATACAGGCTTTTTTAAGTAATTGAAACCATTTGAAGATGATGTTACCTTCTGTGTCGTGATACTCTTCTCCAACCGGTCCAAACTTCTCTATTTCTTCGAGTGTTTTGACTTTAAACTTCTTATATGGTATGCCTCTTGCCTTACAGAACTCTTCGTAGTGCTCGGCTCCAACAAAGTTATCCTTCTTAAGCTCGAGGTTTCTTGCTGCAAAAGAGTGGAGAGTTCTACATCGTTTTTTTACATCATCCTGTTTGAAACCGGTATCAATGAGCTTGTCGGTCACTGCTTTCATTGTCGCTCGGGAGAAAGATGTGAAGAGTATCTCCACAAGCTCATACCCATCATTAAGTTTGTTCAACAAATCGTTCTTCATCCAGGTCGTCTTCCCGGTCCCGGGAAGACCTTTCACTTTCCTGATTAATGGACGAATTTTCTCCATCTTCATCACCTCCATCGTTTTCTTCGATTTCAAGAATTGTTCTATCCTCATCCGTGTGAAGCTGAGTTGAGATATCTATATCACATTTATCGATATAAAACTTCCAAAAACGCTTTTTTTCACCATGAATTCTTTTTTGCACAGATTTATCAACAATATAATCGCTCATTATCCATCTTATTTTTCTTAATGACTCTTCGTCTGTCACATGCTTGAGGTTTTCAGAAAGGCAATAAACAACATCTGGTTCATTTGGGTCGTAAAAAAGAGTGTACATTGAAATTGCTTTTTCTTTTTCGGTATAAATTGTGCATCTTGTTAAATAATTTAAAATAGCCTCTCTTATTTCATCCTCTTCACTTATCTCCTGAACCTCCACTGCACGAGAGAGCCAATCTGTGATAATATATTCCCATTCCTTGGGCTTGATGCGGATGAACTTTTTGAGGCGTATGAGGCGTTTCATCAAAGTATTTGGTGAAAGAAGTTGGGATTCTGTGAATTCAAAAATATGACCTGCAACAACAGCACGTAGATGTGCTGTCCCACCCTGCAACAGTTCCACCCTCTCGGTGAGCTCGATAATGTCTTCATAACTTGAGATTTGAGATATGTCTTGTGCCTTGATTATCCTGATAAAACCGGCTTCTTCAAGAACTTTGAGCTTATCACCCAATTCAGCGGGGGCTTCATAAAGTTCTGTACCATCTGGTTCTGTGATGCGGGTACACAACCCCTTCAAGAAGGGGATGCTGTCGGGGTCGAAGTCATCGGCTGTGGGGATGAATTTCAAGAAAAAACCTCCATCAGAGGTTTTCAAGTAGTTGTCTGGCTTTTTCTTCCAGGTCTTTGTTTTCAGGTGGGATAATTACTATCACGCCATCTGCAAGAACTTTAACTTTATCTCCAATCTCGAGCCTGTTATACCTCCTCCACTCGGTGGGAACAGTTACTTCCGCAACGTCGGCACCAGAACGAGCTCTACGTAGTGTGTATTCTTTGTCGATTGGCATGTGGGATATATGTATAGACAATGGTATATAAATTTTTGGGTGTAGACCAACTCAGAAAAAATTCCTTTTCTATATAGGAAAAAGTATTAGTTTAAAAAAAGAATCATAAATATACGTGAGACGTGAGACGTAACTGCTACGATATACGATATACGATATACGATATACTTTTTCTAATATAATAGCGATTTTTTTCTTGCCCCACATCTGGCGTCTCACGTCAAAAGTAATATGAGACATAAGACCCCTTTTATAAATAACTATCATGATTCTTCACAAAATCTTTAAATAACTCCTCACATAAAAAAATAACCAATGTTTGAATCATCGATTAGAGATGAGATAAGAGGTAAGATAGAATCTTCAGTTGCACTTGCTTCTCTTTATCGAACAATAGATATAGATAAACTCAGAGAATTTGAAGAGAAAGGTAGGGAAATTGCAGCAGTGCGGGGGGATAAACCAGCAATGGAAGCTGTGTATGATTGGAGTAACGAACTTCATCAGGAATTAACTGGAATAAGATATGAAATACCAGAAATATCAAGAGGACCCCCTGTTGATGATTTTATTCACAGCCTAGAAAAATTCGCTGGTAGAATAGTCGGAGATACACTTAATTGTGACTGGAA
>QMVI01000078.1 GCA_003661015.1 Methanosarcinales archaeon
AAGCTCGTCGATAATATCGATGGACCTCTTCAGCTCTTCATTTTCAGCTCTGTTCTCATCTCTATGCTCTTTATCCATTTCAATCTCTTCTGGCTTCTTCGTCAAACTCTCAAGCTTCTCTCTGCAAATGTTACTATTCCATAGAGCATATTCAAGCAATTCACTCATATCAGACAGAGCCTTTGTGATCTCACTTTTGCTCTCATTCACAGAGTTTTCCAGAGTTTTTATGGAATTTCTCAGTTTCTCAATCTCATTAATCCTCTCTGCTGTTTCAGATGCAATCCTCTCTTCCAATGATCGTACAGTAAGCTCTAAATCAGAAAAACTCTCATCCGTTGATGACTGCTCCAATGCCTTGACCATAGACTCGATAGAAGATATCCTCTCGTTCAGTTTCTCAATCTCACTTTTTATGTCATCTATTGCCTTAGTGTGCGAGTCTAAGGTTTCAGCAATCTCGGGAACATCGCTGTCTGACTCAATTAGAGATACTTCATCAACCTCGTTAATTACCTTCTCCATGTCCTTACCTCTTCTGATATCCACACTTTCAATTCCTTCGCTCCCTTCAAGCTCCACAATCCCCTCAAGATCTTCACCTGTGTCTTGTTTTCCCACATCGAGGTCTTCAGTCTCTCTTCTCAATATCTTAGCCTTTATCCCTCCTCCGAGGATTCTTTTAAGTATTTGGAATCGTGACAATTATGAACACCTCAAATATTCTCTGACATTCTCATTAATAACATTTTATGTTAGTTGTTAGATGAATGGTAATATAAAAATACGTTTCTCTATTTTAATTCCAATATCAGACAATAATCCCCTTGAAAACTTTTTCTGCACACCCCTCAAGATATGCTGTCCCCCCCTCAAACGATACTTTCAAAACACCTCCCTTTGTTCTCACAACCACCTCATCTCCGACCATACCAAGCTCCTTAGCAACGACAGCAGAGGCAACCGCCCCAGTTCCACAACTCAATGTCTCTCCCTCTACCCCTCTTTCAAATGTTCTAACAACGACCTCTCCTTCATCGATTTTCACGAAATCGACATTTGTCCCTCTGGGAAACTTTTCACTCCATCTTATTGGAAGTGCCTTTTTTTCTATATCGAAATCGAGGTCATTAACAAATACGACCGCATGTGGAACGCCAGTGTCAACAGCAAATACTTCGGTATGGTTTATGTTGAATCTGGATATTTCAGACACCTTTCCCATCTCCACCTGCACCCAGAAACCATCTTCTTCATGGTAGGTAATAGGAATGATGCCTGCCAGTGTCTCTACTGTACATTTTCCTCCGCTTATCCTTCCACACTCATGTGCGAACCTCACAAGACATCTAATACCGTTCCCACACATTTCTGCCTCAGATTTATCCTGCTGAAATAGTCTCATCCTAACATCAGCAACATCAGATTTCTGTAAAAATATCACACCATCCGCCCCGATACCGAGTCTTCTGTTGCAGTAAATAGAAGCAAACAAAGGCTTTTCATCTTCCATAACAATTTCATCCTCAAACTCGTCTATCATGATGAAATCGTTTCCGTTTCCATGCATCTTCTCAAACTTTATTCCACTGAAATTTCCGGAAGAAAACACATAATCACCCCATTGTTATGAGTTCTGTGGGAATCTTCGTTCTCACGAGCTTGGGAACATTTCCAAACAGTGCAATTTTGTCATTTTTCACCACCACCGCCCCATCTATCAGACCCTGTTCATCTCTTTTTTCAAGCTCACAGAACACATTGGAGACATTTTCACGAACCGAATTTCCGAGTAGGGTCGCTCCTGCATCTGCAACCGAAACACTTTTCGATATGACGGTTGCAGCATCTGCCCCCCCAAAGCTTATCGAGTGTCCAAGCGTTCCAGATGATGTACATATTCCGATTTTTGTAGGGGGCACAATCATGCAAAGTCCTTCTGATTTGCCAGTATATAATCCAACTCTGACCTCTTCGTCTGTGAACATGGCTATGTCTCCTCCGTTTTCAACGATACAATACTCTGCTCCATTTTCAATCATTGCTTCAAGTGCAAGCTCCGCAATCGTTCCTGCAACTGAAGCCATGGGTCCAACACCCATGTAGGATGAAGCCTATGCCATTCTTTTCACTATTTCAGGCGCATCTTCATTTACATTTACCTCGTATGGCTCAAGAGTGAAGGCAAACAGAGGATTCTTCTGAATGTACTCTTCAAGAAGGCGTCTGTGGTGGATGATTGCTTTCTTTGCAACCTCCACGTACTTTTTATCCTTTGCGAGTATTGTCACCACCGTCTGCTTTAGCTGGTACCTCTCCCTTATCATGTGCAACACCTTCATGTTGTGTAATTTCCCTTATCTCCTTGTAGAGCTCTGAAAGAACAGAGTGGTATTCTGCTTTTCCTTGTTCAACATCGTCCATTAGTTGCTCAACAATCTTCGTCCTCTCCTCAGATACGAGTGATGAGAATCTACTCATGAGAAACTTCGCTATTGTTATTCCCTTCTTTGTTGGAATGAGCCTCCCCCTCTTCTCAATGATATATCCTCTGTCAAACAATCTTTTTATAATGGTTGCGTATGTTGATGGTCTTCCTATCCCCTTTCTTTTCATAAGTGATATCATATCAGCCTGTGTATATAGCTCGACAGCAGGTCTTGTTCTCTTCTTAATCCTTACAGGATACCTTCCCGGTTGAATGTATGGTTGGCCCCTCATTCGAGGTCTCAACTCCAGCTCAGATACCTTCCAATCAACACGCAAAATCCTCTCAGCTCTGAGCTCCCGACCATCCACCCTAATTTTATAAACACCCTTCACGACATGGGCAGGAATTGCCTCGCTTGCCATGAACCTTCCAAATATCAGGGAATACACCTTATAATGGTTTCTCGTTAGCCCTTCAATTCCCATTTCCCTTACCATTCTCCGGAGTGTGTTTGGGTCTATGGGTCTTGTAGGTCTTATGCATTCATGTGCTCCTTCCTCTCCCCATCTCCTCGGAACAAAATAATCTTGGAGATATTCCTTTGCAATCTCAAGACCTCTATCAGAAACATGTGTTGAATCTGTTCTTGGATATGTGATGACGCCCTTTCTGAATAGGTCTTGCAGTATTTTCATACCCTCAGATGCTCCAATCCTGAGAGTTCTGTTTATATCATGGAGAATCGTGTCGGTTGTGTATGGTGGAAGGGGATGGACAACCTCCTCAACCTCCTCCTCGAGTATAACCTCACATTCCTGTGAGTCGAGAGAATATGAATCAAAAGCTAGAGTCCATTCTTCCTGAGGGTGTTCAATCACAATATATACATCCACCACCTTCTTTCTGTGCTCAAAGAATCTGTCGATTATCCAGCTCAGAACAGGCCCCTGTGCCCTCCCAGTCGATAGATTCCTCATCTTGAACCTTCTCTGGAGGAGGGAGGAGAGTTCGAAGCCTATCCATCTGTCCTCTATCCTTCTAACCATCTGAGCCCTCGTCCTTAATTCATTCACATCCCTCATGTTCTCCACTGCTTTCAATACAGCCCTCCTCGTTACCTCATGAAACTCAGCTCTTTTAACTTGAGCAAATGGAGAGATGTGTCTCATTACATCCCATGCTATCTTCTCCCCTTCCGTATCTGGGTCTGTGGCTGTTATCACAAATCCACAGTCATATGCAATTTCCATTAGAGAGATTATTCTCGGAAGAGCATCAAGCAGTGTCGAGCCACATTTTGGACACACATCGTAATCCACAAACTGCTCTCCATCATTTGGACATTTCCTGATTGGACCATATACCGGCACGAACCTTCCATTTTCAATCTTCACACCATGCCACCCTTCCTTCTCTGAGAGGTCAGTAATGTGTCCCATGGTTGATGTGATGAGGAGGACGTAGCCGGGGACTGCAACCTCATAAATCACAAGTCCTTCGCGGAAGATTGCTGATGGTCTGCCAAAGAATCTTGCAATCTGTTTAGCCTTGGTTGGGCTCTCAACAACAAAAAGTGCAGGTCTTATGAGTGGCTTTGTGAAGAGACTTTCTTTACGGCTCTCCTCAAGCTCCCTTCTCAATCTCTCGTACTCTATCTCATCAACTCTCTTTCTAACAAACTCAACATCATGAAACCTTGCCCTCCTCTCAAACACATCAAGCACTTCAGCCTCATCAATTACGAATGAGATACCTTTTGTCATTCCAGAGCCCATTAGTCTCGATGTTCTTCCAACCGCCTGAAGGTATGTTCTGATATTTGGAATCAATACACACCCATCTCTCAAAAGAACGTCTTTTGGCAATGATTTGGTGGTTTTTAGGGATTGTATGAACTTCTCTGAACCCTCCTTTCCGAGATTGAACATAGGTGCACCCATGAAAACCACATACCTTATGTTGAGAGGATAATCGAGACCTCTGACAAGAAGACCATAGGGTGCACATACACCAACGAGCACATCGATTTCTCTGTTGAGAAAACTCTCTATGAGTTCATCGACCCTCCTTCCTCGCGACGAAATCACAAGACCACATCGGTCTCCCAGTCTCTCTGCTATCCTCAATGCCTCCTCTTCGGTCTGGGTAAACACAAGACCTCCATATCCCATCCTCTCTGTTATCACCTCAGCATCTCCATTCGTTTTGACAATCGAGTAGTGCTCAACGTTCGTTATGGAGGAGGGACTACCAATGCCAAATCCGAGAAGTCTTCTCAGAAGGGGTGCCTTTGCCCCAAGCCTTGATGTTGCTGTTGAGACCATCAGTATTCCATGCTCATCATTGTCGAGTCCCAACAGAATGAGAATCCTATCAACATTCTTTGATGCCTTCAGTATAGAATCCACATCATCCACAAATATGAAATCGAATATTTTGTCTTCTATGATATCGAAGTGTTTTGAGAGGAATGCAGACGTTGTTAGCAGTATTCTGAAATCTCCACTTGATATTCTTGAAAGAGCGCCCTCCTTCTCCTTCTTTCTCATTCTTCCGTGAAAGAAAACAACCTCTCCATTTACCCCCATTATCTCTCTCAACCTATCAACACTTTGCTGGAGAAGAAGGGTTGTTGGTACAATCACGTAAATTCTCTTCCCCTTTTCAGCAAGAAATGCAGAATATGCAAGTCCGAACAGTGTTTTTCCAACACCTGTGGGAGCGACAGCTGTAAAGCTTTCACCCCTTCCAAGCCTTCTCACCCACATTCTCTGAAGAGGGCTGATACTCAGACCGAGTCTCTCCTCAAAGAACTGTGCAAACTCATATTCAACATCCATATGAAATGGCTTAGTCAGAGGATAGCCCGTCCTACACATTCCTCTAGTGATTTCATCAAGTGTAAGCTCTTCCCCACAGACCGGACAACTCCTTTTGTAAACAACTGGAGTATTAATCATGTTATCATCTCATTATCATTATATTACATTACATTATATTTTTCTCATTTTATAT
>QMVI01000079.1 GCA_003661015.1 Methanosarcinales archaeon
CCTCTCCCACCAACATTCTGTAAAGGTTCTCTTCAAATTTGTTTGTAATAATCCTCTTCTCAAGCACAATCGTTCCATCTACGATGTGTGCAACAGCCAGCCCCCCGGCAGCTTCAGAAGTCTCCATTCCCTGGGATGACCTCTTCTGAGAGACCAGAAATGCTGTCTGCATCTCTCTTTTAAGCAGATTATAGACCCTTCTAACGATTGACCTTGCCATGATTTCTTTGTGTTCATACAATCCTGTTATCGAATCCACCACACAAACGTTTGTCCTCCTCGATTTTATTGCATAGTTCAGGGTTGCAAGCAACGATGGGAGGTCTTCTCTGAGCCGTTCGTCAATCGAAGCATCCACCACCACCATCCTCCTTTCGATTTTTGAGAAATCGATACCCATTGCCTCAGCTTTTCCTTTAAGTGCGGTGTAGAGGAAGTTTGCAGGGGACTCAGTAGTAAGGAAGAGAACTTTTGAGCCAAGAGATGCCTGATGTATTGCAATCTGCTCGACAAGAACACTCTTCCCACTCTCTGGAACCCCCACAATGTTCAGAACCCCTCCCTTTGGTACACCACCCAATGGTTTTTTCTTTCCCTTCTCAACTTTGAAAAAGAGTTCGTCAAGCTTTGTACCAGTGCTCACACCCTCAATCGCAGGTGCAACCTCTGAAAGTTCTGCAAGTTCTTTGACAGCCTCTTTATGAATTTTTGGTTCTTCCATATATGGAAATTACTACCGCTCATAAAATATTTTTGGAAAAACTTAATAGAACTAGAACCATGAATCAGAATAAGAAAGAGTGGCTCGATAAATTGAGGAGAGAGGGGAAAGTAAGAGACCCAACCGAAGATCACAGAGTCGGATTGATGGCTCTGCAAAACAAAAGGAGAAGAGAGATACTGAATATGTTTGTTGAAAGAAAACTCTCTCCCAGCGAGATAGCACAGAGACTTGGTATTAGTGAGGGGGAGGCAAAGTTTCACCTCTCGATGCTGGAGCAAGCACTATTCGTGGAAGAAAAGGAAGGCAAATATTCTCTGACTTTGAGGGGAGAAGAATACCTCAAAAATGTCAAGAGATGAGTGGTGAGAAATACCTTAAAAATACCTCCAATTAATCTCTCTCTGAAAGCGGTTTGTATTCCTTATCTATCTCTCCAGTGTATTTTGCTCTCGGTCTTATGAGTTTGTTGTTCTCGTACTGTTCTATGATGTGGGCTGACCAGCCAGCAACCCTCCCCATTGCGAAGATGTTTATGAACAGGTCGTCAGGTATTCGAAGATTCTCATACACGCTGGCAGAGTAGAAATCCACATTTGGTAGAAGTTTTTTGTATTTATATGCTGACTTTGCAATTGCCTCACTTATTTCAAACCAGTTCGGGTCTCCTTCGGATGCAAGCTTCTTTGCGAGTTCTCTCAGAAGTTCTGTTCGGGGGTCGATGACATTTTTGTATACTCTATGCCCGAAGCCCATGACTTTCTCTCCTCTCTCAAGCTTTTTTCTAACATACTCATCTGCCCTTCTTGGTGTTGCAACTTCCCTCAGCATATTCATGACTTCTTGCGATGCCCCACCATGAAGCGGACCCATGAGTGTTCCAGTTGCTGCAACAATACATGCATACATATCCGCAAGTGTCGAGGCTGCAATACGTGCTGCAAACGTAGATGCATTTAGCTCATGTTCAGCATGGAGTATCAAGTCCATATCGAGTGCCTGTTCAGCGGTTTTACTCGGCTCCTCGCCATGTAGCATGTACAGGAAGTTGGCTGCATGGTTTAACTCAAACTTCGGTGGCACTAGGTTCTGTCCTGTTCTTATTCTGTGGTAGTAGGCGATGATTGTCGGGAACTTGGCAATAAAATTCTTTGCCTTTTCCAAGTTCTCTTCTCTTGTTTTGATATCAATCTTCTTATCAAGCGACCCGAGATAGCTGATTGATGTTCTCAGTACAACCATCGGATGGGTGTAAGGGGGTAGCTGAGTTAACAGACCTATAATCTGGGGAGGTAATTCTCGCCGTTCTGTCAATTCCATTTTGAAATCATCCAACTCGTATTTCTTTGGCAACTCTCCATAAAGCAGTAGATAAGCCACTTCCTCATAACTCGATTTTTTTGCAAGGTCTCGTATATCATATCCACGGTACTCCAACACAGCCTTATCATCCTAAAGTTCTATTCTTGAAATACTAGTCTCACAAGCCACGATGTCATCAAGACCCAGCTTCATACCCACTCCTATCTTCCCAATGAATAGATAAGTGTATTGATTTTATAAGGGATGGAGACACCCCATCAATGCTCCAATTTACTAATTTTATCATTTTTCATACATTTTTTGCACTCAAATTCAAGAGTTGCATGTTTTATATTGTACTTTCTCAATCTTTCTTTTATTTCTCTTTTTATCCTCTCCAATCTGGTCATATCAGTTTCCTGTGTGAATACGTGGGCATCTATGATATTTATGTTCGAACATAAGCTCCACAAATGGACATTATGTGTCTCCAACACACCATTAACACTCTCTATCTCTCTGATGACATCATCGATATCTTTTGGTGTGAAATTCCATGAGTATTCTAAGGGAGTCTTTTATTATTGTGGCTGCAGAAAACAGTATGAATATCGCTATTGCCAATACCCAAGATTGGGTCAACGATAGTTTGGTTTGTGAATAGTATCCAGATTGATGCGAATATAACCGCCACTGAGGACAGAGTATCTGTCAGCACATGCAAAAATGCACTTTTAACGTTTATGTCATGGCTTCCATGCAACTTAAAGGCAACATAGAGATTTACCACCAAGCCAATGAATGCAACAACAAACATAACCGTACTTTCGATGGGTTTTGGTGTGAAAAAATCTTTGATATGCCTCTAACAGAATCCACACGCTTATAATTATGAGGAAAAATACCATTCAAAAATACAGCCAAAATCTCGATTCTGTGATATCCAAACGTTTTTGTTTTTGTTGGCAACTTTTTTGCGATTTTGATTGCACTCAACGATATAAACAGTGCGAAAACATCTCTGAACATATGTCCAGCATCACCCATCAAAGACAATGAGCCAGAGACCAATGCACCCACAACTTCTACAATAAAGAATGCAAGGGTCAGTATGATAACAATCTTCAATGAGTTCTCGATGTGATTCTCCATATTTCAGCCCCAATACTCATGATCTGGGTATTTTTATTTTATTGGCTCAATTTATCGGTTCGAACAACGCCGGGGTTGGGATTCGAACCCAAGCGCTCTCGAAGAGAGCAACGGGTCTCACGCTTGGATGTCTCGAGCCCGCCGCATTAGTCCGCTCTGCCACCCCGGCATATAGGATAGTGGGAAGATATTATATAGATTTGTCGAGCTAATTTTTAAAGATGCTCAAGGTTGCAATTGCCGGGAAACCCAACTGCGGAAAGTCCACCTTTTTCAAAGCATCAACACTCGCTGATGCAGAGATAGCTCCATATCCGTTTACAACAATAAAACCGAATGTTGGAATAGCTCATGTGCGTGTGAAATGTCCTTGTGCCGAGATGGGAACTGAGTGTGGAAAATGTGTGGATGGGCATCGGTTCATACCGTTTGAGCTGATAGACGTCGCGGGGTTGGTTCCAGATGCACATAAGGGGAGGGGATTAGGGAATGAGTTTCTGGATGACCTCAGACAGGCTGAGGCGTTTATACATGTAGTGGATGCAAGTGGCTCAACCGATGCAGAAGGCAACCCAGTTCCACATGGCTCACACGACCCGTTGGGGGATGTGAAGTTTCTTGAGAGGGAAATCAACTACTGGCTTTTCGGCATCATAAAAAGGGGATGGGGAAAAATAGTTAGAAGGGCAAGGGCTGAGCATATTCCCATCACTCGCCTACTTGCAGAACAGTTGAGCGGTGCAGGGGTGGATGAGAAAGATGTGAAGGTGGCTCTGTCAGAGCTGGATCTGTCTTATGAATCCGGAACAGAGACACACACAGAGGCGCTTTTGAGGTTGTGTGATGTGCTGAGGAAGCTATCAAAGCCGATGCTGATAGCTGCGAATAAGATGGATATTGCACCTTAGCAGAACATACAGAGGTTGCTTGATTTACCATATATTACGGTGCCAACAAGTTCGGAAGCTGAACTCGTTTTGAGGATGGCAAACAAGTCAGGAATAATACGCTACATTCCCGGAGACCGTGATTTTGAGATTGTGGGGAAGCCAACAGATCCACAAAAAAAGGCTCTTGAAAAGATTAGGTCTATACTGAAACATTACGGTTCAACTGGTGTTCAGGAGTGTTTAAATAAAGTGGTTTTTGATTTGTTGGAGTATGTGGTTGTCTATCCTGTGGAGGATGAAAACAAATTGACGAATGTAGATGGTGAGGTACTGCCAGATGCCCTCCTCATGTCAAAAGGCTCGACCGCTCATGATTTGGCGTACATGGTTCACACCGACCTCGGGGAAGGTTTCCTCTATGCAGTAGATGCAAGAACGAAGAGAAGGGTGGGGGAGGATTACGAACTCAAGAATGGAGATATCATAAAGGTGGTAAGTACCCGTTAATGGGCATGCTCCATCCGGTGGATGAGGTAGTTTTTCAGTGATTTCACATAGTATTTGATGGCGAGTGGCAACTCTTCAGGTTCTCTCATCACCCACCACACGTTCGAAAGAACCCACCTCGGATTGAAATACATCGAGCGATATGCCATCAATCTTGCCTCCTCAAGCTCCTCCCTGCTCATCTGTTCGGTCCTCAATATCGCTTTGTGCTGGTATAACTCTCTCCAGTTCATTATTTTTCCAACGTATCCTCTTTTAACACATTCTTCATACAGCTCAGTGCCAGGGTAAGGGACCGCAATGTTGAACTGTGCACCATTTGGTTTAACCCTCTTCACAAACTCAATCGTCTCATTCACAGTCCCCCAACTCTCTCCGGGCAATCCAAACATGAAACTTAAATAAGTCTTTATTCCAGCTTTTTTGGCATTTTTTACAGCCTCCTCCGCCTCTTCAACCGTTGCTCCTTTTTTGGCTCTCTTCAGAATCTCGTTAGAACCAGATTCAACTCCAAACGAGATTCCCCTGCATCCCGCCCTCCTCATAAGCTTTAGTAATTCAAGGTCAATCTTATCGACCCTTGTATTGCAATACCATCTGAATTTTATATCCTCTTTCAGAATACTCTCACACAGTTCCACCACACGATCCCTGTCAAATGTGAATATTTCATCGAAGAACGAAACTGTTCGAACGTTGTATCTCTCTTTCAGAATTCTCAACTCGCTGAGAATACTTTCAGCACTCCTCCCCTTCCACTTCGTCCTCCTGACCGTGCAGTATA
>QMVI01000080.1 GCA_003661015.1 Methanosarcinales archaeon
GGTATAGCATGCATTCCCGGACCCTTTGGAAGTGGCAAGACAGTAACCCAGCAACAGCTTGCCAAATGGGCTGATGCAGACATAGTGGTGTACATAGGATGTGGGGAGAGAGGAAACGAGATGACAGACGTTCTCGAGGAGTTTCCAGAACTCGAGGACCCGAGAACAGGAAAGCCTTTGATGGAGAGAACTGTTCTCATCGCAAACACCTCCAACATGCCAGTGGCTGCAAGAGAAGCCTCCATCTACACAGGCATAACAATCGCCGAGTACTACCGGGATATGGGATACGATGTTGCTCTCATGGCAGACTCAACATCGAGATGGGCAGAAGCTCTCAGGGAGATATCTGGAAGACTTGAAGAGATGCCGGGAGAGGAAGGATACCCAGCGTATCTTGGAAGAAGAGTTGCGGAGTTCTACGAGAGAGCTGGGAGAGTTGAATGTCTTGGAAATGGAAAGATGGGCTCGGTTTCCATAATTGGAGCGGTATCACCCCCCGGCGGTGATCTGTCAGAGCCGGTCTCTCAGAATACTTTGAGAGTTGCAAGGGTTTTCTGGGCTCTCGATGCGAAGCTTGCTCACAGAAGGCACTTTCCAGCAATAAACTGGCTACAGAGTTATTCTCTGTATGTGGATACACTTGAGCAATGGTTCGTGGATAGTGTTTCTGCAAACTGGATGGAGCTAAGAAATGAGGCGATGAAAATATTGCAGAAAGAGGCCGAACTTCAGGAGATTGTCCAGCTTGTGGGTCCTGATGCACTTCCGGAGAGTGAGAGGGAAATACTCGAAGCGGCGAGAATGATTCGTGAGGACTTCCTTCAACAGAGTGCGTTCCACGAAATTGACACATACACATCGTTGAAAAAGCAGTATCTGATGCTCAGGACGATTATGAAGTTCCATGAGAGAGCAAAAGAGGCGGTGTATTTGGGTGTGCCATTTGAGAGGATAAAGGAGATGCGGGTGAAGACAGATATTGCGAGGATGAAAGAGGTGCCAGAGGACCAGATTGAGAAGAGGATAGAGGAGATAGAAGAGATGATGAACAGCGAGTTCGATGCACTGATGAGGGGGTGAAGAATATGTTGAAAGAGTACGAGACTGTGAGAGGTGTTGAGGGGCCACTTCTGTTCGTTGAAGGAGTCGAGTCGGTTGGATATGGTGAGATGGTGGAAGTGACACTTCCCAATGGAGAAAGAGTGAGAGGACAGGTGCTTGAAACCTCGAAAGGACTGGCAGTTGTTCAGATATTCGGAGATACAACAGGATTAGGGACATCTGGCACAAAGGTAAGGTTCCTTGGCGAGACAGCAAGACTTGGTGTTTCAGAGGAAATGCTCGGAAGGGTGTTTTCTGGCTTGGGTGAGCCAAGAGACAAGGGACCTGCAATAGTTCCAAAAGAAAAGCTCGAAATCATAGGCATGTCCATAAATCCACATTCAAGAAGACCTCCTGCAGAATTCATCCAGACAGGCATATCCACTATAGATGGGATGAACACTCTTGTGAGGGGACAGAAACTCCCCATATTCTCGGGTGCTGGGCTACCACATAACGAGATGGCAGTTCAGATTGCGAGACAGTCGAGGGTGCTGAAAGAAGAGGAGGCATTTGCTGTTGTTTTCGCTGCAATGGGCATCACACATGAAGAGGCTCAGTTCTTCATAAAGGACTTCGAGCGCACCGGAGCCTTGGAGAGGGCGGTGCTGTTTCTGAATCTGGCTGATGACCCATCGATGGAGAGACTCATCACACCGAGAATGGCTCTTACTGCTGCCGAGTATCTTGCGTTCGAGTTAGATTATCATGTTCTTGTCATTCTAACAGATATGACAAACTATTGCGAGGCACTGAGAGAGATCGCATCTGCACGTGGAGAAGTTCCCGGAAGGAGAGGCTATCCCGGTTATATGTACACCGACTTGGCATCGATATATGAGAGGGCGGGATGCATACGCGGAAAGAAAGGAACAATTACCCAATTCCCGATTCTCTCGATGCCCGGTGATGATATTACCCACCCCATCCCGGATTTGACCGGCTACATCACAGAAGGACAGATTGTCATTTCGAGGGAGCTTCACAGACGTGGAATATATCCGCCTGTCGATGTCCTTCCATCTCTGTCGAGGCTGATGAACGCTGGCATAGGCGAGGGTAAGACAAGGGAAGACCATCGAGGGCTTGCTGACCAGTTGTATGCAGCATATGCAGAAGGCAGAGATGTAAGGAGTTTGTCTGCAGTTGTTGGTGTCGAGGCACTCACAGAAGCTGATCGGAGATATCTGGAGTTTGCTGATGAGTACGAGAGGAGGTTTGTCACCCAAGGAAAGTATGAGAACAGAGATATAGAGGAGACCCTTGACCTCGGATGGGAGCTGTTGGCAATATTGCCCGAGTCAGAACTCAAGAGAGTGAAGCTTGAGCACATCGAGAAGTATGGAAGACCTGTATGGCAGAGGTTGGAAGAATTGTAAAGGGGAAGAGTGATGGTTCTCGGAGAGACTGTTAAGCCGACAAGGATGGAGCTAATAAACCTGAAGAACAAGATTAAGTTAGCAAAGAACGGACACAAATTACTGAAACAGAAAAGAGACGCTTTGATACTTGAGTTCTTCAAATTGCTGAGGGAGACAAAGGATTTAGAGGGGAGACTTTACTCCCAGCTCGACAGAGCTTACGATGCGTTGGTTGAGGCAGAAATCAGTCATGGTGTGATAGCACTTGAAAACTTGGCTATTGCAATAGGCTCGATTGAGGATTTGGAGGTAAAAACAAAGAATATCATGGGTGTGAAAGTTCCGATGGTGAGTGATATTACTGTGATAAAGGAACTGCTTGAAAGGGAGTGCAGTCTGTTCGAGGGCTCTGCAAAGATAGATGAAGTTCTTAGATATTTTGAAAATGCCCTTGATACCGTTATACAGATTGCAGAAAAGGAAACTTCGATAAAAAGACTCTTGAAGGACATAGAGAAAACGAAGAGAAGGGTGAATGCGATCGAGTTTGTTTTGATTCCGAAGTCTGAGGAGCAGATGGCTTACATCTCGATGAGACTCTCCGAGATGGAGAGGGAAAGCTTCTTCTCTCTTAAGAGAATAAAAGCAAGAGCAGAGGAATGAGATTAAGCTTTAAAAGAAAACTCTGGCTTGTGAAGTGGATGTGGCTCATAATGTTGATAGTCCATACCACCATCTTCACGATAGTGCTTGCGTGGTTGGTATTATGAAGCGTGAAATGTCTGGCATTGATTTGATGTGCGTGGTCGATGAGCTTCAGGAACTTAAAGAAGCATGGGTTGGAAAGGTTTACCAGCATGACAATGTTGTGAGGATAGCATTGAGTGGTAAGGGAAGGCACAACCTCCTCATAGAGCCAGGGAGAAGATTCCATCTAACACAGTACCCAAAGGAGACGAGATTTCCAACATCCTTCGCCATGCAACTGAGAAAACATATGCAGGGGATGAGGCTGAAGGGTGTCAAACAACATGGCATTGATAGAGTTGTTGTGGTTGAGATAGATGGAAGGGAGTTGATTGCAGAGTTGTTTGCAAAGGGGAATGTTGTGCTCAGAGAAGGAGATAAGGTAATTGCGAGTCTTAGACACAGAAAGAGCTATGAATTCCCCCCACACATTGATCCGAGGAAGATTGGTTTTGAGGAGTTCTGTGGTCTGCTGTCCTCTGGGAACGTTGTGAAGACGCTTGCGGTCTCTCTCGGACTTGGGAGGCTGTATGCTCAAGAGGTTGTTTCAGACTCGGGCGGTGATAGTGAGTTTGAAAGGCTGTATGAGTCCATGAAAGAACTTTTTTCAAGACTCGAAAGGGAAAGAAATCCACAGATTGTTTTGGAGGATGGAGAATACATCGATTGTGTTCCAATAGACCTCTTTGTCTATGAAAACCATGACAAGATATACTTCGAGAGTATGAACAAGGCTCTTGATGAGTTTTTCAGAGCAATTGATGAAAAAAAGGAGATTAAAAGTGAGGAGAAGAGCCATTTTGAGATAATAATTGAGAAACAGAAAAAGATTCTTGAGGAGTATGAAAAAAGGAGAGAGGAAGAACACTCGAAAGGAGATTTGCTCTACACACATTATTCTGAGGTTCAAGACATCATCTCAAAAGTGAAGGAGATTGTGGAGAGAGATTCATGGGAAGGGGCTTCGAAAGCTGTCAAAGAACTGCCAGATGTTGAGAAACTGGACAAAGCAAGGAAGGTAATCGTTCTGAGACTCGATGGAAAGTTGGTTGAGGTGGATGTTGAAGAGGGGATACATGCTAGCGCCCAGCGCTACTACAACAGAGCGAAGAAGTTTTTGAAGAAGATAGAGGGAGCAAAGAGAGCAATTGAGGAGATGGAAGTGGTAGTGGAGAGGGAGAAAAAGAGGGAGAGAAAAATGACAGAATCTGAGCATGAGGAATTCCGTGTAGAGGACATTCCGAGAAAGAGTGCGTGGTATGAGAGATTCAGATGGTTCATATCATCAGATGGATTTCTTGTGATTGGGGGGAGGGATGCCGATACAAACGAGGAGATATACAAGAGGTACATGGAAAAGAGAGACCTTGTGATACATTCGCAAGCTCATGGAGGACCGCTTACACTGATAAAAACAGAGGGGAAAGATGTTCCACAGACCACAATACATGAGGCATGTGTGTTTGCTGTTTCATATTCGAGTGTGTGGAAGGCTGGACAGTACGAGGGAGAGTGTTATCTTGTGAAACCGGAGCAGGTGACAAAGACTCCTGAGAGCGGGGAGTACATAAGAAAGGGTGCGTTTGTGATAAGGGGGAAGAGAGAATACTTCACAGTGCCGGTTGGTGTGAGTATAGGAATCGAGAAGGAGCCTTTGAGATTGATAGGTGGTCCCCCATCAGCAATCGAAAAAAGAGCATCTGTATGGGTTGAGCTTGAGCCGGGCAGATTTGCCCATAATGACCTTGCAAAGAAAATTTACAAGAAGTTTGTCGAGATTGTTGGGAGCAGGAAGATTGCGAAGATGGTTGCCCCCCCCGAAAAGATAATGTCTTTTCTACCTCCCGGCACATCGAGTATAAAAAAGGAAAAATTTTAATTAATTGTTTGGATTATACCATATAATTAGCCCGCCTTAACTCAGTTGGCAGAGTGCGCGGCTGTAGTCTTTTCATGCCTCCGGGCAGAGACCGCGATGTCCCCGGTTCGAATCCGGGAGGCGGGATGCCTTCTACTGTTTTATTCATAAAAGATTTATCTGATAACAGTGTAAAGTTATGGGAGTTGAATGGACATGTCTAGGCTCACGAGTAGAGGGGGATAGATATGGATGATGATAAGGGGGAGGATATAATA
>QMVI01000081.1 GCA_003661015.1 Methanosarcinales archaeon
ATTGTCTCCTTAATCTTTGCGTTTATCGGATGGCTTCCAAACATCAGCATAATTATCATCGCTTTATGCTTGGGAATTCTGGCATACATGAGCAAGAGAGAGAAGGAGGTGGGTGTCTGAATGAGAGCATATGACATCTTACTCTTTCTGGTATGTTTGGAAGCAACAATTGGCTTTGTCTCCTCTCTTCATGTCTTTCCAGTCAATTATGTAGATGCATCAGCAGTCCAAACACCAGCAGATTGGAATTTGCAGGAAGTAGAAAATCAAACCGCATCTCAATCAATCTTTGACAAAGTTATGCTCGCAACTGATATGCTGTTCAAAGCACTCTCCATGTTCCTGAATATGCTTGTTGCAATTGTTGCCATTTACATTCCACTCACTTCAGTATTAGGAGTGCCAAGTGAAATTGCCTTGCTACTGCAGGGAGTGGTGTATGTGGTGTATGCATGGGCAATAATCCAATTCTTGTCAGGAAGAAGTGTGAAGTATATGGAGTGAGGGAAAATGGAAGAGAGAGGAAGAAAATGGTGGTGGAAAGGAGTTTGCATTTTTGGCATTCTTACTTTCCTCATAACAACAACACAGGCAATTGACATTACAGAAATCACAGCAACAGAGACACAAATCAAAATCACAATTGCAAATGCAACTTCAACTGGCTACATTTTTGTCAGTCCTTCCAACAAATCTTTCCCTTACGCTTACTCACATCAGGGAAATGGCACATACACAATCACTGCAACCTTCCTTAAGCCAAACAACACCTACTATGTTAAGGCGTGTGATAATGAGAATTGTTCAGATGTAATGAGTGTGAATGTCTCAAAAGAGGAGGAATTGATGAGACAGAACTTCACAGCACCATTCAATAACCTCATGCAAGGCGGAAACCTTCTGAACATCTCAAAGTTAGGAGAGACCATTCCAAGTGTTTATACCTCTCTCTTAACGGATATGTTCTGGGCGATGTTTTTCGGTGGCATCTTCCTTGCATACTGGATTAGGCAGGAGGATGTAATGCTCCCTTCAATAGTGGGAATGATTAGTGGAAGCGTATTGATTGTGATGCTTCCACCTTCAGCACAGCATATCGCATACATTTTGCTGGTGATTTCAATTGCAGGCACTCTCTACACCATAATCAAGGCAAGGAGGTGATGTGAAATGAGAAAAGTTTTGATTTTTGCTTCTGTTGCAATATGTCTCCTCTTCCTGACATCAGTTGCATCAGCATCTTGGTGGAATGTGAATTGGAAGTATAGGAGAGAAATCACCATTACAAATGTGAATGGGACTCTCACTGACTATCAGATTTTGGTGGAACTCAACAGCAGCAACTTCAACTTCTCGCATGCACAGGAGAATGGAAGTGATATTAGATTTGTTGCAAGTGACGATGAAACTTTGCTCAATCACTGGATTGAGGTTTGGAATGCCACTAATCAATCAGCAAAGATTTGGGTGAATGTTTCAGAAGTCACAGAAGGAGCAAAGATTTTCATGTATTATGGAAATGAGAATGCAAGTGATGCGAGTGATGTGAATGCAACATTCATCAGAGTGATTGATGGGGTTGTTGGAGCATGGCATTTTGATGAGGGTTCAGGAAATATCACTCATGATACTTCTGGTGAGGGAAATGATGGAACTTTGTATGATGGTAATACAACAAATGACGATGGTAATACACCACCACAGTGGGATAATGGAAAATTCGGCAAGGCTTTGAGCTTTGATGGAGTGGATGATTATGTGGAAGTGCCTTATGCAGACAGCCTTTATATTCCCAACGAAGTTTCGGTTTCTGTATGGATTAAGCCTGCAAATGCGAGTGGTGACTGGCAAACAATTATAGCTCATTCACCCGAAACATGTGAGTTTAATTATTGGTTATATCTGCAAGAAAACGCACTAAAATTATCTGTATATTCATCTACTTATCCAGATTTAGTCATTCCTAATGCTGTTCCAACTAATAATAAATGGTATCACATTGTTTTTACTGCAGTAAAAGGAAGTGTAGTGAGGGTTTTTGTGAATGGAGTTGAAATTGGAAATGGGACTGCGAAGTCAGATTTCTGGACAGGTGGATACGTAACAATAGCCGACTTAAGACCAGGTAGAGGTGTACGTTTCAACGGCACCATTGACGAAGTCTGCATCTACAACAGAGCTTTGAGCAAGGAGGAAATCTCCGACCTCCACAACAACTACGGCTACACCACACCAAACTACCCAAACAAAGTGCTTGTGCAAAAATGCACAGAGCCAGAGCCAGTCGCAATTGTCGGAGAAGAGGTAGAAGGAATTTTCACAACAATTGCAAACTTCCTGACAATTGAGAAAGAAGTTGGTGCAAACTATATCCTGTGGAAATGGAGCTGCACAAATCCTAATGCACTTGTGGATGTGCTTGTGGATGGAAGCGAGGTATTGAGTGCTGCGAGTGCTGTAAGTGGCGAATATTTGCTAACAGATGTGAATGAGAATGAATTGCACATCATCAAAATCGCAAACTCCTTCAACGCATCTGATTATGTGAGAGATGAGGCAAGAACACTTCCGCCATTCTCATTCTTCCTCGCTTTGCTTCTCACAACATTTGTGCTTCTCGTCATAACATTTGCGACAACATCCACTGTGAGAGTTATCACATCAATCTTCACCCTTCTCTTCATAGGTTTCACATACAAATACAGCATTTATTATGCCTCCCCACTCTCCTACCTCCTACTGTTTGCATTCTTCTTCACCTTTGCACTGATGCTCGTGGAAGTGTTGAGGATGCTAACATCAACAATCAGGAAAAAGCCAAAGTGGGAAGAGGATTTCTGGAGTGAGTGGAGAGAAGGAGGTGGTGGTGTATGAGCAGATGGAAGATAAGTAGCGTTCAAAGAATTTACAAAAGGTGCTTATCACATAAGCATGAGGTTGTCGTTGTGAGAGCGACATTCAATTGCGTCTATGCATACTGTAAGGCATGTGGAAGGGTTTATAGGATAAGAGCGGGTGTTGTTGAGGGAATTCCTGAAGAAGAATGGCAAGGAAGGAGTTTGAGAGAGGAGGTGTGCGAGGCATGAGCAAAGGAATTGGCTTTGTTTCTGCAATTCTGATTTTGATGTTCGTAGTGGTGGCAGTATTCACACTCTCAATAGCATGGAGCGAAATTCCAGTAGAGCCACAAGCAAATACATCACTCGCAAACACCTCATCAATCATTCCGGCACTCACATCATTTCTACCATACCTTGCGTTGGTAGTGATACTGGCGATGGCTATTGGAGTTTTCTTATCGCTGGTGAGGGGGAGATGAGAGAGGAGGGTGTGAGAGCAATAACGATGCTGACGCTTGCATTCACCATCGGTTTCAAGAGCATTATACTCTTTCTGCAACATTCCTTCGGATTTGCATTCACTCTCTTCCTTCTCGCATGGACTTGCATCTGCCTTGCGTTTCCTGATAACTTGATTGGGGCAAGTATTGGGCAAGACCTGAAATTAGGGGAGGTGATTGAAAAATGGGTGAAGAGAAGAGAATTGAGGAGGAAGTGAAGGAGGTATTGGAACGACTGAAAGTGCCATACTCGGTAGAAATCGTGATTGTAGATGACGAGAGCGGGAAAGTTGTGTTCAGATGGAGAAGAGGGCGAGGTAACTTGGTGAAAGGTATGCAGAAAACGATTGAGGTCTTGGACAGAAAGATAGGAATTCCAGTAAAGGATTTGCTAAAGTAATATAGCAAGGGAAAAGCATTCATTTTTAAAATGAGGATAACTTTTTTAAATCCTCCCGAAAATAATATTAATAGTAGGAGTGAAAGAGGGGGTGAGAGATGAGGAAAAAGGGGAAGAAGGTGAGATGTCCGTTTTGCGGGTATGAGTGGTATGCAAGGGTGGAAAATCCGAAGGAGTGCCCTCTGTGCAAGCGGTATCTCATATCACCAAAATCAAAGTCCAGCAGCACTAATGCTGGCAGAAATAGAAAGAGGGGGAGGTGATGTGGAATGGCAAGAAAGAAGCGGAGTAAAAGGATAACAATGGGAAAAATAATGGAGAAGGTGAGAAAGGGTAAGAAACTGACAAGGAGAGAGCGGGAATATCTTAAAAGGAGGTGGTGATTTCTGTGGGAGGAGCAAAATGCCCTGTGCTTGTGAAGAAGTCTTACCATGAGTATGGTGCTGTGAGAGGGGTTAAGGACATTAGAGCAATCAACTGCCATATCAGAGAGCAGATAAAGACGGAGGCAACAACAAGGGCGATGATTAATGATTTGTTGCGTCGCTCACTCTACCTTTACATTCTCACCTTCGCACCACGATGGAAGGAGGCTTTCAGAGGAAAGATAAGGCAAATGCGGAAGGCAGCAAAAGAAGAATATGCGAAAACTGCGAGAGTGGCAAACAAGCGGTTGGAGGAGTTAGGACTTGGTGGGAGGAGATATAAGGAGAGTATTACTCCGAGAAAGAGGTCAAGAAAGAGGGGGAGGTGATGTGAGATGGTAGAAATAGATATTGACAAACTCCTTGCAGATGAAGAGATAAGAGAGAAAATGAATGAGTGGGGCAGGGAAAAGGCAAAAAGGCGACTGGAGAGCATGAAAAATCTAAGCGAACCGTATCGCAGATACCTTGAGAAGATTGCGAGTGGAGTGTGGAAGGTATGGTAAGGAGGATGATGCAAAAATGGCTCTGAAATACAAACCCACAACGGCAAAGTATAGGGGGAGAACAAAAACCCTTTATATTTATTATGAGAGCAGGGATAGGGTGCGAGGCGGAAAGGTGCGATGGAAGCCGCATGTGAAGAGAGTGTATGTTTCAGGGACGGTTATTGAAATCAGGAGAGGGACATTTGAGAACAGATTTGGGAAGAGAGTGCATGGACTCAAAATCATCTATGAGAATCCGAGAGGGGCATTCACAGCACACAGAAGAGGGAAGAGATATAAGGTGAGTAAAGCGACTGTAAAGGTAACGAAGGTCGTGGAACTGCCTAAAGATGCGAGGAATGTGCGCATTCATACAAGGAAGAGCGAAGTTGAGCCAACACTGATGAATGTGTTGTAGGCGTTATCGGTGTTGTTGTAGAAATGCCCAAAGTAAAGGAAACTGCAAACAGGACAGTGGTGCATGTCAGCGATTTATGGAGGCGTTATCATAGGGCATCGCCGAAGACAAAGATGCGATGGGAGTTTAGGATAAAGGATGTTGGCAGGCTGAAGCATTCTGAACTGATACTGTGCAAGCCACCTAACGGGAAGTGGCAAACTTATGCGTGGTCGTTCTCAAAAGGACAGGTTAAAAAGGGGAAAA
>QMVI01000082.1 GCA_003661015.1 Methanosarcinales archaeon
CATCCTTTGAAGGAAGGCTTCAATCTTATCGTCTGGTATCCCAACCTTTCTCATCTCCTCTATGGCCCTTGCCCTCATTATGCCTTGGGCACATGGACAGACTGTCATTCCCACTACCTCTGCTCCAACTACTTTCTTGCTTCTAAACTCAGGATCACGATAGGATACTGCCTCGGCAAATATCTCGACCATGTCCTGACAGCTTGTTTTCGTTACGGGAGAGACTCTCTTTATTGTGTACTCGCTCCTCATTCTGACCTCTGCCTTTTTTGCATACTCATGACACCCAAGCAAACGATTTGCAACAGCCTCACACAAACTCTCTATTTCGTATATGGGAGAGGAGACTGCTTCCTCAAGCACCTCATTTATGGCTTCGAAGTTCCTTGACAGGTTTGCCCCCTTTCTTTCTGATGGCAAATCAACGAATATGTCAAACGTTGATATGAGGACGATTGGTCGCTTTCCCTTTCTTGCAACCTCGACAAGTTTCTTAACATTTGTAACTCCAACCCTCGTAAGGTTGAGAGGGATATCTGGATAGTTCGCCTGAACATCTGGAAGTTTTTTCATGACAAACCACTCACGCATACCTTTTATCATAACCTTTATATAAGATTAATATAAACCATTGGAAGGGTGGTAAAGTAAATTTGATATAAGTAAATTCTATTTTTTGCCAACCACCCCCCTCCTCCTTATGTCAACATCTGATTTGATATCGGATACACCTGAAGTACATCAAGCAAATCTCCTTTTCTCACATGAGAATCCTGAAGAGCGAAGAATATCACGCTGTGTATAACTGTGTATAACCCTCTCGCACTCCACCGGGTAAAGACTCTCATGACCAACCTTCAAAACGCACCCCACTGGATTGAATGTTCTTCCATGGGGTATGATAATATGGTTCCTAGGGATTCTCATCTTCACAGAAATGATGGCAACCTCTCCCATTTTCAATCTGATGCTCTCGTCTGATATCACCATCTCCCATCGAGCTTTTGTTGATAAAACGAATCAATAAGGAACCGCCCATACATCAGTTCTTTCGAGATGTTCTTCCATATCTCTCATTTAGGCTCAAACATTAAAAATATATAACATCCCTAAGCATGTGAGGAGTATGAAGCGCTGGTTGATGGAAATCCTTGCATGCCCTCTATGTAAAGGAGAGCTCGAACTGAGGGTGGAGAGAACAGAAGGAGAAGAGATCGTTGAGGGGGCGCTCATCTGTAAGAAGTGTGATACTACATATCCCATACAAGATGGAATACCCAATATGCTTCCTCCAGAACTGAGGAAGGAGTGAGAGGTCGTGGTAAAGTACATAGTGGTTACTGGCGGAGTGATGAGTGGTCTTGGCAAAGGCATAACAACCGCATCCATCGGAAGACTTCTCAAAAACAAGGGGTATGAAGTTACTGCAATCAAGATAGACCCATATCTCAATGTGGATGCGGGAACTATGAATCCCTACCAGCACGGAGAGGTTTTCGTTCTGGACGATGGAGGAGAGGTGGATTTAGACCTCGGGAACTATGAAAGATTCCTTGATATCGAGCTTACAAAGAACCACAACATCACAACAGGCAAAGTTTACCTTAGTGTCATAACCAAAGAGAGGAGGGGAGAATACCTCGGTAGCACTGTCCAGATAATCCCTCACATAACAGACGAGATAAAGAGACAGATAAAGGAAGTAGCTGAGAAAAGTGGAGCTGAGATATGTCTGATAGAGGTGGGTGGAACGGTTGGAGACATAGAGAGCATGCCTTTCTTGGAAACACTCAGACAGTTGAGGATGGAGGAGGAGGTGATGTTTGTGCATGTTACTCTCGTTCTCAACGATGCTCAGGGAGAGCAAAAGACGAAACCAACCCAACACTCGGTGAAGGAGTTGAGAGAGTTGGGACTCCAACCAGATGTCATAGTTGCCAGATGTAGAGAGCCACTTCTTGACTCCACAAAAGAGAAGATTTCACTTTTCTGTGATGTTAAAAGGGAGGCTGTAATCGGTGCTGTTGATGTTGATGACATATACAGACTTCCCTCTGTGTTCGCTGAAGAGGGGTTATTTGATGTGATAAAAGAAAAACTGAAGCTTGATGACAGAGATGTTATGGATAGTTCATGGGAAAATGTTGTCATCCAGCTTGACTCGATATCGAGAAGAAAACATGTGAAGATGCCAAGAATTGCAATTGTTGGTAAGTACACACACCTTGTGGACTCGTATCTCAGTATAAGGGAGGCAATCAAGCATGCTGCCATGGAGCTTGGATGCAAGCCAAGGATAGAATGGATTGAGGCAGAGGAGTTTGAGGAGGACGAGGAGGGAGTGGAGAGGCTCTGGGATTACCATGGCATACTGGTGCCGGGTGGGTTCGGTACGAGAGGAGTAGAGGGAAAAATGATGGCTATCAGATACGCAAGAGAACATGACATCCCGTATCTTGGATTGTGTCTTGGTATGCAGTTATCGATTGTGGAGTTTGCAAGAAATGTTGTCGGACTTGAAGGTGCAGGAAGCACGGAGTGGTCAGAGACGCCACATCCAGTCATAGATTTGCTACCAGAGCAGAAGAAATTGAAAGATTACGGGGGGACGATGAGACTTGGTGGGTATGAAATAGACATAGTAGAGGGGACACTTGCCCATCAGATTTATGGTAGAAAGAAAATAAGAGAAAGGCACAGGCATCGTTATGAGGTGAATCCAAAGTACGTACCTCTCCTTCAAAAGCACGGGCTTGTCATCTCTGGAACACATAAAGAAAGAGTTGAGATAATCGAGTATCCGAAGAACAGGTTCTATCTTGCAACCCAGTTTCATCCAGAATTCAACTCAAGACCTGGGAAGGCTTCTCCCCCCTTCGTTGGATTTCTCAGAGCAATGCTGAGGTGAGCTGATGTGGTCATACGAAATAGGAAAGATAAGGGGAATACCCATAAAAATACATATAACATTCCTGTTTGTTCTTCCTCTCTTCATGTTCGTTTTCTCGGTTGATAACCGCTTTGGGTTCGGTGATTTTCCTTCTCCATACAACTACATATGGGGGCTGGTGACTGCTATTCTTCTTTTTGTCTCGGTTCTACTCCATGAGCTCGGTCATTCGCTTGTTGCAATGAGATATGGCTCAAGAATACTTGGCATCACCCTCTTCATCTTCGGAGGTGTTTCTCAGATAGAGGAGATATCTAAAAAACCATCTGAAGAGGCGAAGATGGCTTTTGTTGGTCCGCTTGTCAGCTTTGTGATTGGTGTAACCCTGCTCGCACTCTACATGGGGCTATCGGTGTTTATGGATGGAGGGATAATAAGGGTCTTACGTGTGCTTGGCTTCATAAACATACTCCTCGGAGCTTTCAATCTCATCCCTGCATTTCCAATGGATGGGGGAAGAATACTCAGAGCATACTTCGCAACAAAATATCCATACATAGAAGCAACAAGAAAAGCTGCATTCATAGGTAAGATATTTGCGTTCCTCATGGGACTCGTAGGAGTCTTCGTGAGCATATGGCTTGTGCTCATAGCGTTTTTCATATACATCGGTGCGAGTGAGGAGGAGTCTGCAACCCGTATGAAATCCGTTCTTGAAGGTGTGAAGGTTAGAGAACTCATGAGTGAAAACATTGTGTATGCCCTGCCAGACATGAGAGTGTCTGAACTTCTCGAATTGATGTTCCATACAAGATACGCTGGGTATCCCGTTGTATCACGCATCCCAGAAAACGCTTTCATAACAGTAGATGATGTTGTGGGCATAATCACATTTAGAGACTTGCAGAGAGTACCTTTCACCCAAAGGGAAACTGTGTTTGTAAAAGATGTTATGAACCCGATAGTGGAAACAATTGATGTGAATGATGATGTGGCAGAGGCACTTAAAAAATTACAAGGCTCAGCTTCTGGGAGGTTGCTCGTGGTTGAGAATAACAGAGTTGTCGGTATCATATCAAGAACAGATATAGTCAGGGCACTTCAAATTCTGTCTGTGAGAGAGGAGACATGAATGATTGAGAGATTGACTGAAAGGTTGAAAACTCCGCTGGGGGAGGAAGTCCTGAAACTGAGAGCGGGAGATATAGTCGAGCTGAACGGTACGATATATACCGCCAGAGATAGGGCACACATGAAAATGATTGAAAAAGATGCACCGGTTGAGCTTGAGGGTGCGGTCATATATCACTGCGGACCTCTGGCTATCAACGAAGATGGAAAATGGAGGGTTGTATCTGCAGGTCCAACCACAAGTGAAAGAATGGCTCATATAACCGAGCCAATTCTCAAAAGAGGTGTAAGAGCGATTGTTGGGAAAGGCGGAATGAGTACTGCACCTGAAATCTTGAGGGGGAGGGGGGTTTATCTTAGTTTTTGTGGAGGGTGTGGTGCTCTGGCTGCATCGTTTGTGAAGAGAGCGGTTCCTCATTGGCTGGAACTTGGTATGGCAGAGGCGATGTGGGAGTTGATTGTGGAAGGGTTTGGCCCACTCATAGTAAGTGTGGATTCCACTGGAAATAGCCTGTACGAGGAAGTAAGAAAAACATCTAAACAGAGGTTAGACGAGTTGACAAGATATTGAATATTTGACAATATGTTTATAATATTATAATAAAATAACATAAAAATTAAAAGGATTGGGCAACTAACCCATCCTCTCCAGCAAGCTCCTTAACAAGATGCTCTACCTTTTTTCCATACCACCCCAACAAAACGTATTTTGGATGGATGCAAAGCCTCTCTCTCACACTCCCCACCGCCCTTCTTAGCTCGGATACAGAGGGCCATGGAGCTTCTGGATTTATGTAATCTGGAGTTATTTCAGATATCCCCCCTACATCAGACGCTCCCGCCTTTATGAACTCAGGAAGCATTTCCATAGGTACCAGATTAGGAGGGATCTGAACAACAACATCCTCTGGAAGTTGTTCTCTTGCAATTCTCACACACTCCAAAAGTTCAGTAGGAGAGGGACAAGGATGATTCTCCATGGCAGTCCCCTTCTTCGGTGAAAAGCCCTGTATTATGACCTCCTGAATGTGCCCATACCTCTCATGAAGCTCCGCAATCTTTGACAATGACTCTATTCTATCATCCCAGCTCTCACCTATGCCCACGAGGATGCCGGTTGTAAAAGGAATTCTAAGAGAGCCTGCGTATCTTATTACTCTCAACCTCTTCTTTGGATCTTTTGAGGGGCTTTTTGCATGTGCGGGCAAATCTGCTGTTGTCTCAAGCATCAGTCCCATGCTCCCGTTGTATGGCTTGAGGTACTTCAACTCTC
>QMVI01000083.1 GCA_003661015.1 Methanosarcinales archaeon
CCTAGCTGGTCAATGGCGCAGGGTTGAGGGCCCTGTCCCGTAGGGGTTCGTGAGTTCGAATCTCACCCCCCGCATTGTTTTACTGTAAATTTTGAAGAGGGCGAGGGACACAAATTACATTGGATTGAAGTGAATAAAGGCAAGACTCGGGTAGTTAGGCACAGAGCATATATGTTTATCTGCCTCGCAGGGGATGATTAAGGACTGAAGAGGAGAGCCAAGAGAATCAGGGGTATCGCCATTGCTGCTTGGTTGGTTTTTGGTTGTGGTTTCAATAGATGGAAAGCACTCTAAATGCGGTTGAGAGAGGTGGGAGAGATTCATACGAGGCAGTGATTGTTGGGAATGTTGGAGGGTGGATTTGAGTGATATCCTTAAGTTTGCCAGAGAGTTAAGTGAGTGTGTTGAAGCAAAACTGCGAGTTTGGACTTTTTAACTCATAGTTTAGTGTGTGTTATGGAAGAAGTATGGAAACCAAAAATGTAGCTCTTGGTGCAACATTCGGTATACTCCTCTAAGAATTATCAAAGGAGAATTCACTAAAAAGTCTTCAAGAGAAAACTCTTAATATCTTCGAAACCAAATTTTATAGTAGAAACAAGAGGGGGTGAGGTGGATGATGCCTTATAAGAGTAAGGGTATGTGGAAGGAAAAATGCAGTGCAGAGCATGTAGTACGCACAGAGATAGAACATATAATAGGCAAGACACTCGGAGAACATATGCATTATGTTAATTTTCTGGACACTATACGTGAGAGTATAAGAGATAGCAAATACTTCACAGATAAGGAGAAAGAAAGGCTCATGAATACTATTAATGAATTTCGCTGGAAGATTGAAAAAACACTCAGGGACGACTTTGAAGATGTGTTGGTTTCTGCGGTAATGGGCAAGTGATCTTGATAAAAATAAACATAATTTATAACGATTAATAACTAGTAAATGATGAGTGAAAGTGTGGAGAGTGTGGGGGGGAGAGCTTAGAGTTCCCATAAAAAGATGCGAGTTCAATAGGGCAAGAAAAAGATTCATGAAACTAAGTACTGACTAACTGAAAAAGATAGTTTATGATAGCGTAGAGGGGCTACCTGCAGATGATAGAGAGTTTATACTGAAAAAAACTGGTAGTTGAGGAAGTAAATATTCAGCCACCTGAAAAGAATGAACTCCTTTGGCACCTCATAAAGCTGATTATGTGGAAATATAAAGAGTATAGGCTCATGTTCTATGAAGCTATTATGAATGCAAAACTTGAAAGAGCAATCTTTGCCCAAGAGCGTATCTTTCTACATTACGAGAGTCTCAGAAACCTAAAGAAGAGGCTTCTGTGTGGAAAAGACATTATGTACAGGAGACATGCCCAAATACCTATAACAGGGAGAGAGTATTTTAAGACTGCAAATCTTTTCTGCTCCCACTGGAAGGATGGAAACATAAAATCAAAAGAATCTTATCGATACTCTGCTTCATACTCTTTCGAGATTTTTATGAATGTTAAATTACATGAGAATCGCAGGATGTTGCAAACCACAATCTTTTCATCTCTTAGCTTCTTAATTTCTACTTCCTCTTTTGATTTCCACAGTTCTTATTCGCTGGCATCTATAATATATACTGAGAACCAAGTGAAAGATAGCAGGGTGACAGAAAATGGAGAAAACTAGTTCGTGTGGGGATGTTAATGGGTTGACTTTAAAGATTCGACAGATGCTGGAGGCTTCTGTAAAAAGGAATTTAGCAGAGGGAATATTGTTGTCAGGTGGACTCGATACAAGTATTCTGGCAGTACTTGCATCAAAAATTGTTTCGCTGAGGGGAATAACTGTTGCATTTCAGGATTCAGTGGCTTCAGATGTTGAATATGCTGAGATGGTTGCAAAAGAGCTGAATCTTGAGCACATTATACATCACTTTGATGAGAGTGAGTTGGTGGAGGCTATCTACACAACCATTAGAGTTATGGGAAGTTTTGATCCGATGGAGATACGTAACAGTTCGGCAATCTATATTGCTTTGAAAGTGGCTAAGTATAATGGAGTGCAGAGTATTATGACAGGGGATGGATGTGACGAGTTGTTTGCAGGATACAGTTTTCTGTTTAATCTGGACAGCAATAGGCTTGAAATGGAGTTGCAGAGATTGTGGCACATAATGCAGTTCTCATCTGTTGAACTATCCAAGTTTCTTGGGATGGAAGCAAAGCTCCCTTACCTTGATCCAGAGTTTAAATCACTGGCCATGAAAATTCATCCGGGATTAAAAGTTCGGGAAGAGAATGGTGTAAAATGGGGTAAATGGATTCTCAGAAAGGCTTTCGAGGAAATGCTTCCTAAGGAGATTGTGTGGAGAGTTAAAACCCCTATTGAGATGGGCACCGGAACCTTTACCCTCCCACATCTACTCAATCGAAAGATTTCTGATGGAGAGTTTGAGGAGAAAAAGGCAAAGTATCTCAAAGAAGACAAAGTTGTGATTCGTGACAAAGAGCACCTTCTCTACTATGAGATTTACAGAGAAGTTGTAGGAGTACCTCATCCAGTTGACCCGAAAGGCAGAGTATGTCCTCAGTGTAACTCAAATATTCCAGAAAAGGCAACTTACTGTCGGGTATGCGGAGCCTATCCTGTCTAAGCTTTTTTGGATAATCCACCATTTATTTGGACCGACTCTTCAGAGTGATAGGTAAATTTTGGGTTCTCGATGGAGATAACAGTTTAATGACAACCAATATTTAATGACAACCAATATGCTGTTTCTGATGCTGTTTCTGTTTTTGGTGTCAGCAGATAAAGTACTGAGACTCATACTGACGATACTGATTAAAAAAAGGTCTGTGCGGGCTGAGAATGTTTGGTTGAATGAGTTTCTAGGATTGGGTCCTAGCAAGGAACTTGGAATCGTGGATGTATCATGTATAGAACAGCTCATGCAAATGATGGGTGTGGTGGAGGTCACTTATTCAGAGATATTGTGGATGAAGAGATGAATGTGAGAAATTTTGTGAGGATTCTCAGGGAAGGAGTAGTAAGGGAGTGTATCTGCAAAAATCATAAGGAAAAACAGAATGAAGAGAATTGACAAATGGAGTATGACACCATGCAGAGAGGATTTTATTGCAAATTTATGTAGAATCTACCTCCCATTGTGAGTTTTTATGCAATTGACATTCTAGGGAGAATTGGTCTGGGGTGATTACATTCTGGATTTGAAGAGCATTGCCAGAACACCAGCATGTGTTGTGATACCTATAATCAACATCGTATATACTATTACAATCGTTCCAATTACATAGGCGAGGATACCTCCAACCATGATTATGAACAGCCTCATATCTCTAGTGCTTGCTCTGACTCTGATGCCAGTCTTATGCCATGTATAACTGAGTAATATAGAGCCGGTTGATGCAAGGAAGAACGATAAAACGCTAAAATCTGTCAGTCCGTATGCCCACAGCATTCCGAGTATGATGAAGATATCGGCATATCGATCACTTACACAGTCCAGCACCTCTCCGAATTTTGTTTTCATACTTTTCAGTCTTGCAAGCTCTCCATCACATCCGTCAACTATCGAACACACCTGAGCGGTTATCCCACCCAAGAGAACATTTCCTGTGAAGAATAACAGAGATGAAAGAATCCCCACAAAGAATGATATAATGGTTAGATGATTTGGTTTTATCCATTCAAATCTTGAAAGCATCTCTGTGATTTTGATCGAGATTCTTCTGTTTATGTGTCTGGATATGTATCCATCATCTCCTTTCCTTATAATATCTTCAAAGTATTTTCTCGCCACTTCCATATCATCTGGTGTATCCACATCTATCCATAGTCCCTCTACGAGGTGATACCCAACTTTTCCAAGTTTTGAGAGTTCGGACATAATCTCTGATAATTCTTTTTTGCCACTATCGATATAATCAAAAATCTCCTTTTTGCAGATGAAAAATCCAGTATCAAAGTAATCGTATTCTTTCAGGCTCTTTCCAATATCTACTATCTTCTGACCATCCACCTTTACTTTTGTTGCCTCCTCTGGATTCACACATCTTTCACTCACAAATAGGGTTGCTATGTTGTCTGAGACATCGAGTCTCTCATCAAAGAATTCGTCTCCATAGTAATGGTCTGACATCAATAGCACAAAGTCATCATCTACAACTTTACCGGCCAGATACAGACTGTATGCATTTCCCTTCTCTGGGTGTGGATTGTATACCAACTTCACATTTCTGTTTTTGAGGTACTCGGCAACCTCCCCATAGTGATAGACAACCACTACCTCATCCACGAGTTTCAAAATCCTTCTTATCGTATGTTCTATTAAGGGAATACCAAACAATTTGAGAAGAGGTTTTGGTGTTTTTACAATTTTTTGCATTCTTTTTCCAAGTCCAGCAGCAAGAATCACTGCCTTCATTTGGCTATCTCCGAACACCACTCCTTCAGTATTTCAAATTGTTCGTGTGTGTTCACAACATCAGTATCCATTGGACTCTTGAAGAAGAATCCAAGTTCTTTCACAACACCTTTACACCCTTTTCTTTTGGCGAGCAAGAGAAACCTTGCTATATCAAGAACGAGGGGTGCTGCAACTATCGCATCCACAGCATCCCATATGAAATACATCTTCATATTTGTACCCAGAAAACCTTTGAAATGTATGAAGTCGAATGCTGTTTTGTTATCAACTAAACTCGGGAAGTATTCTATTTCGGTTATGGTGTAGGGCGAGTATCCCAGTACCTTCTCAAGCACCTTATCTTTACTCTCAACCTTACTCTGTTTGTTATCTTTATGGCTCAGAACCTTTCCATCGAAGTCTCCCAATATGTTGTACCCCATCCAGCCCATTATACGTAGGTTTCGGTATGAGAACATCGGTGCAAGAGTTGTCTTCACAAGTGTCTCTCCCGTCTTTCCATCATTCCCTGCATGCGGCACGCCCTTTTCGATTGCCAACTCTTTCAGGGCTGGGAGGTTGGAGCCAACGCTGGGTGTGAAGTTTGCGTATGGTATTCCCTGCTTCAATGCAGAGTAAGCATATAACATGCTTGCACTCGCCCATTCTTTCTTGTTTTCGTCCAGCATTTCCTCAAATCCTTCCAAGGTTTTGTGGTATTCAGGGTTGTATGGGATAAGGGGTTCTGTAGATGCAACATTTACCGCCACATCAGAGTCTTTCATATCTTTTGAAAGGGTGTCCACGATTTCTCTCAGTTCCAAGTCATCTATTGTCTCAAGCTCTCCAAGTTCCTGAA
>QMVI01000084.1 GCA_003661015.1 Methanosarcinales archaeon
AAAGATTGAGTGGGGCATAAAATCACAGCAAATCATTAAAGGAGTGAAAGCAAAACCTCGTGAGTTAGGAGATGTTATAAGGGATGTCGTGGAGAAGGAGCATAACCTTCCTGAAGGCGTTGGCGATGTCGTAATCAAGGAACTGAAGAGGGCAAAGGCAAGAGTATATGGCAGTGTGATGCAGGAAGCAATTGGAAGACAATTTGGGGTGAAGGCACTCCCACGCACACCACGAGATATTGATGTGCAAGTGAGAAATCCTGCTGAATTTGCAAGAAGGGTTGCAGAGGCAATAAACAAGAAGGCAGGAAGAGAAGTAGTGGAAGTGGAAGGTGAGAGTGTTATTGTAAAGTCATCAGGCGAGAAATTATTTGACATCCATCCCATAGGATTTGGCGAAATCTCATTAGAGGGAGGAATTCTTGCAAGGGAAGGAGGGTTTCTGGCATATGGCTTCAAAACAGGAAAACTCATTAAGACAAAAGAGAAGATTTGGACAACAACACTTTCCGAGCAGGCATTAAGAAAGTTTAGTGGTGCAGTGGAATTGAGAGCAAAGCCTGTTGAGTTTGGTGAGGTGCGAGGATACATAGCACCTGCACATGCAGGAAGAGTGAAGGACATCTTTGACTACTTCTTCGCAGGAAAGGCAACAGCAGAAAGATTGAGAATGCTTGGCAAGGCAAGGAAAGCAGCAGAGTTGGAATTCAGATTGAACAGATGGATTGAGAGTTGGGGTAGGGATATTGCAGAGAAGGCGAGAAAGATGTGGGAAGAGGCACAGAAGCAAGGAAGGGTGAGAGTTGAACTTGGAGCATTTGAAGGTGTTGGTGTGAGAGAGTTAATGAGACCATCACTTGCAGTGGCAGGAAAATCGGCTGCAATTTCAGCATCTGTGTTTGCAGTGAAGTCGCCATTCATTTCCTCCTTCTATACGACATCACCAACACTGAGAAGTGCTTTCACATCTCTCTCAAATGCTGTGAGAAGTTCAGGATTGGTGAGTGTGAGTAAGAGTGTGAGTAAAGGAGCGAGTAGAAGTGTTGTAAGTTCTGTGGTGTCAGCATCTCCAAGCACTTCAATTTCACGCTCAACTTCTGTGAGCAAATCCCTTGTGAGCAAATCAGTATCTCCGCTCACATCAGTTTCCTCTTCGGTGTCATCTGCATTCACATCAACATCTTCAGTAATCTCGCAAATGTCAAAAGGAAGTGTGAGCAAGAGTCAGTTATCAAAATTCTCACAGAGTGCAAGTAAGGTGAGAAGCATGAGTATGTCATCTTTCACATTCCTCTCAAAAGCAGCATCATATCCAAAGCCGAAGAGGAGAAAGAAAGAGGAGTTTGAATTCAGGAAAATATTGGAGGAAGGAGTGGCGAGCAAATTCCTCAAAATCACTCCAATTACCTCTCCTGAAGAATTGCTAAAGGGAGTGTTGAGGAGGTGATGAAATGTGAAGGTGGAAATCCCTGATAGAGATGCTGCTGTGATGTATTTTGCCATTCTGCAAAACCTTGCACAACGACCTGATTTGACAGATTTAGAGAGACAGGCACTTGACTTCGCTTCTTCCCTCCTATATCAAAGTATTTACAGCGAGGAAATATCAGAGGTAGGAGAGGAGGAAGAAAGTGGAAGAGAGGGGGGAATGCAAAAGAGCGTGGAGAAAGTGAGGAGTGTGTATGAGTTGGCACAGGTGAGGGGGGCAAATGCTGAACAACAAGGGACAGGCAGGTGAAATTGCAGTATTTGTGATTTTGGCGTTCATAGTAGCGTTTGCCTACATCTTCATCTCTCCGATTGTGCAGAACATTAAGGATGTCGTTCCAACAGTAGCAGATGCAACATCGTGGACAAATGCACAGACACAAGCGATGAATTGGCTTTTCAGGGCGTGGTATGCATTTCCTTTCTTCGCTTTTATTGCTCTGCTGGTATGGCTCATCAAAAGGGCGATTGAGAAGAGAAGCGGAGAGGTGGTGTGATGAATGAGCGATGAGGAGGGAATAGGAATTGGCACCGCAATCTTTGTTGTGATGCTGAACATAGTATTTGCAATCATCTTCTTCTTTCTTGTAGGTTCAGTGATGTGTGGAATTTTACCACCACTCACATCAATAGTTGGTGTTGATGAGACAACACCATTCGCACAAGCACTCACAGTTGTGCCAAACCTTGTGAGTGTTTTCTTCTACCTCCCGCTCATTTTCATTTTCACGATGTTTGTATGGCTGTTCAAGTATATTGTGAAGAGGCACAGATATACTTACTATCAGCAAGGAGGTGAGGAAGAGGAGTGGTGAGAAAGTGCTTCCTCCCCATACTTTTTACCTCTCTGCTTCTCTCCTTGATGCCAACCGTGAGTGCATTCTATGATACATTTCAGTATCATCCTAACAACGACCTCACACAACCCGATATTTATGGTGTGAGATGGAAACTCACAAAAATTGGAGGGACATCTGAAATTGTAACACAAGATATAAACAATAAAATAGTTCACATGACAGGGGGGAGTGGTGGAGGTTCCAATATAACACAGATAACACCACAATCCTGCTCAAATTACTGGTCTTTTTATGTGGGTTTTACTGGCTACATATATCTTGCATACATAAGATTTTATGATAGTGATGAAAATCTCATAAGTTCATCAAAAAATTTAGAGAATTGGTTTGAGCAAAATCCTTACTCGCAGTGGGAATTGTTAAGGAGTGGGGATACTATTGCTGTGTATGTTAATGGAAAGTATTTAGGTGATTTGGGTGGAACTTGGGACAGAATACCATGCTTCATAGAATTTGAGGCTCACTTCGTATCTGGCTTCACTGACTTATACATAGATAATGTTATGACTGGAGATAGCGTTATCTCATGCCTCCCACTCAATTGGTATATCCTTCGTAACTGGGATAACCCTTCTGTAAGCGGATTGTATGATGATAGTGATAAAAAAGTATCCACACATCACATGAAAGTCTTTTACATGTGGAGGAATGTCACATCATATTCGGAAAGAGCACCTCCATGCGACAAAATCATAATCAAATACTTTACAACAGGCGAGATTGTAAATCAAACCTCAATTTCCTCAGCACCATCATTTGGAATGATTAAATACAACTTTACGGATATGCTTTTCCATGACGACCCAACAGAAGACAAGTATGGATTGTATGAGGTGGATTTGATGAGAGGGGGTGATGTAATTGCACAAGATTGGTTCTTCACAACTTTTGCTTCGGCAGAGAAAACAATAAGTGGAACAATATCATGGGATAAAGACAGTTACGCAAGTGGTGAGATTGCAAGAATTCACACAAACATCTCAAATCCTGATTTCACCACTTACCTATACAAAGGATATGTGTATGATATATATGGCAACAAAAAAGAGGAATGGACAATATCAAGTGCCGATGAATGGTATGAAGTTGATTTGAATGGCTATGATGCTGGTGTGTATTATGCAATCCTCAAAATCAGAAACAAAAACACAGGATTTGAATGGGAAGAAGCATGGGATGTGACAAGTGTGAGTGAGGAGGTGAGAATTGAAGGAGTGAGTTATGATGCAAAATCCGAAACTGTGCTTGGGGGAGTGTATGTGAATGCCATTCAGAACTATGAAGACCATGAAACGATAACAAATGAAACAACGGGCGAATACAACATCTCAAAACTGACTGTTGATATTGAAATTCAGATGAATGCATCAAAGACGAACTACACGCACAACAACTTCTCATTCACACCACTTCAGAATGGATTGTATGAGATTAACCTTTTCCTTCTTCCTGATGCATCTCACATTAATGTCACAGCACCTGCGATTGTTGGATTGACACAATCATATCCTTTCCATCAAAATGTCTCCTATGCAACGGTGAACATCTGGAATGAGACTTGGAGTGCAAACGCAACGACAAACAGCATGGGATATTTTGCATTTGAAAACCTCTCACCAGGGATATATTACCTGAATGCTACTCGTGAAGGCTACAAACCTTCTGAAACCTATGAAGTGAATTTGTCAAGTGGAGAGATTGAGTATGTTTACATTCTGATGCATGGCTTATACAATCTCACAGTAAAGGCAAGAGATGTATCAACACACGCAACAATTTTCAATTTCAAAGCGACTCTGAATGATGGAGAGCAGGTAAAAGAAACAACAATCGGATGGCTCAATTTCACAAGCGTGGAGTATGGCATCCATAAGGTGGAAGTTGGTGCAGATGGCTATTACTCTACAATTGAGTATGTGTATGTGTATGGAGATGTGGAGAAGATTGTTTATCTCATGCCACTTGAAACGACAACAGTGGAGCAAGGTGTTGGCATCTCATACCCGCCTCATCAGGTTGAATTTGTCTGTGTTGATATGTTTGGCAATCCTCTCGCAAACATCTATGTGGAAGCAACACCAATCTCTACAACAACAGGTGCTTGGGATTGGCTCTTGAAACTGTTTGGAATAAGGAATGAGAGCATAACCTACTTCACAAATCAAACTCTGAATGGCACTACTGACAGTAGAGGTGCAATAACCTTTGTGATGATGGAGAATGTGGAGTATGAAGTGAATTTCAGAAATGAGAGTTTGGGAATTAACAAGACAATCAGAATTTATCCAAAGGCAGACCATTACACTGTGATGCTGACGCCAGTAACATCTTCAATTGTTTCATCAGAGGATTACATCACCTTCAATTTGAGTTATGAGATTATTGATGAAGAGGAAATCAATCTCTCACTCACCTACAACGATGCTCTGGGTCAAACACAAAATCTCACCTTCTTTGTGTATAACTCCACTACTCTTCTCTACCAGCAGAATTTCACCAACACTTCAAACATATCTGTGAGTTATACTGTGCCATACAAAGCAGGCGAAGAGTATATGTGGGGTTATTCCGCCTTCCATTCAAATTTTGGAGAGATGGGGAGGAGCAGAATATTGAGAATTGCTTGGTTCTTGGATTTGGGCATCTCAAGGACATACTGCACATGGATTGCAATTGCCATCATTCTTTTCCTCACTGCTATGTTCTCCTTCACCACAGTGAAATTTGGATATGTTGCAATTCCTATTGTCTCCTTAATCTTTGCGTTTATCGGATGGCTTCCAAACATTAGCATTATCATCATCGCCTTATGCTTGGGAATTTTAGCATATATGGGTAAGAGGGAGAAGGAGGTGGGCGTCTGAATGAGGGCATATGATATTTTGCTCTTTCTGGTATGCTTGGAAGCAAGTATT
>QMVI01000085.1 GCA_003661015.1 Methanosarcinales archaeon
AACCAACATCACTCTCAAGGTCCTCAGCAGCCCCAGCAACTGTTGCAGCTGCACCCATAAGAGCAACAATCCCCATCTCCAATATAATGTCCATTATTTCTTCCTCCCAAATAACAATGAGTCTTTGGAATGTGTAATAAGATAATGTTTTTAAGCCTTTCGATTAATGTTAGCTATACTCAACCGTTTTACATTGCCCCAAAAGATAACTGCACACAGCCCACCAGCCAATGCCACCGCCAGAGGCACTGGAGAAAATTTGAAAACAAGAGCAAGGGTGCATATGAAACATATGATTACAACCAAACCTTTTGATGGCTTGTCTTCCCACATCAGATATACAATTGAAAAGATGACTCCTACGAGGAATAGCTGTTTGATGAAGAGACCACATACAACCAGTGCAATCAGAATATAGATGGGCATGCTATGGAAAAGGAATCTCCCCCTTAAACCTTCTATGAAGAGCAGAAAAGACGATGCAGCAACCGATGTGAGAGAGAATAAATCAAGTCCTTGTGCTTCATAACCCAGTATTAAGAAATATGCAAACATGCCCAAAACCAAAAGGTTCTTTCGGGTTGAAAGAAACAATAGAAGCGGAGCTGTGAATGGTATTTTAAGACCGAACATCAGACCACACACAACAGCAGCCACAATCGATATCATATCTTTTCCTCCCAGAGTTCGCGAATGTAGATATCTGATGGCCCCAAATCGATGGTTGGTACTATTCGGTTAAGCCTGTTCAACATATTCTCCCTTTCTACATACCTCCTGTAAAGCCAGAGTAGAGAGTCAGTATCAAGTTTATCTGGATCATAGAACAGTATGGGATTTGGTGTCAAAACAATCACATGGTGTGTCTTCTTAATTTCGCACAAAACCTTGACAAGCTCAGATGGGTTTGAAGTTATGTCTGCAATCAGTATCACATACGAGGGGGGTATGATAGAAAATGCCTCTGTGAGACCAGATGCAAATCCTTGTCTGCCCTTCAACATACATCTAACCTTCCTCAAGAAGTCCTTCCCCTCTCCTACTCTTACTCTGATGTTCGGAATTTTGACTCCCCACAACTCAGACTGAATGGACGATATTCCAAGAACTCTCCTTATGTTCTCAGCCTGTTCATCAGACTTCGTGGGCTTTATTCTGTGCACAACACTCACATCATCATAAACAACAAGCCCGACTTTGAGGTTGCGGAGAAGATGGGCAAGCTGGAGAGCAAGAGTAGTTGCATACGACATCTTCCCCTTCCTCATACTTCTACCCGCATCGAGAACTATATACACATCCCCCTCCCACTCTCTCAAAAAATCCTTCACAACCAAGTCGCCAAGACGTGTAGTTGCCTTCCATTCAACGTATTTCAAATCGTCTCCCTGCTGGTATCTCCTCAAAGAATCTATTTCAGATGTCTGAAGTCCCAATTTGGTGTGTAGTGTGGTTGCACCAACATCAGCTTCAACATCTCTCCTTATACCATCGAGTGAGGGATAAATCTCCAACTCAATTTTTGAATCTATCTTAATCTCATCATAGTACAGTCCATGAACATCTGAGACAATGAGAGTGGGTGCTTCTATCTCGTACCTGCCCCTCACAGGAATAACATCATACTCGAAAGTTTTTTCCTCATGACCATTGAGATGGAAGAAAATGGATTCTGCCCAGAACCCAATGGGAAGTTTGTGTATAACTTCCACATTCAATCCCTTATCGCACATGTTTCTAACTTTAAGTCTAAATGAGACCTTTGTACCCTCAACTACCCTCTCGCCCTCCATTCTTTTTTCTGATGGCTCCCATTGGGCATTTACAACTGGCATGAATTCTCTTCTCAAATACGTTATGTACATCAGAATCAAAAATCCGAGAACAGCCGGCATCAAATTCCTGAATAGATAAGACTCTGCAAACAGAATCAGTATTATCAACACTATTATCTCTTCCCTCTTGATGTTGATGTCCAGTTCAATGTTCATTTTGGTACCTCTGTTCCATCGACTATTTCTTTTATGAGTCCCTCCTTTGACAATCCCTCCATACCATACTCCGGCTTTATTATTATTCTATGAGAGAGGACGTAATGTGCAAGTTCCTTCACATCATCTGGTATCACATACTCTCTCCCTCTCAGATAAGCGAGTGATTTCGATGTGATTAGAAGATGTTCGGCTGCTCTTGGACTCGCTCCCAACCTCACCCTCTCATCATTCCTCGTCTTTGATACGATTTCATATATGTAATCGAAGATTGCATCACTCACCACCACCTTTTTCACTTCATCATATATCTCTGAAAACTCAATTTTCAGTTTTTCAATGTTTTCTGTTTTCCCAACGTGTTTTCTTCTCAAAAGATTCAATTCCTCTTCCTTTTCTGGATAATCTATGCTGATTCTCATGATGAATCTATCAAGCTGTGCTGATGGCAATGCATACACACCCTCGTGCTCGACAGGGTTCATGGTTGCAATCACAAGAAAAGGCTCGTCTAACTTGTACGTCGTCCCTTCTATGGTAACCTGTCTTTCCTGCATTGCTTCGAGCAACGCACTCTGGGTTTTCGGAGAAGCTCTGTTGATTTCATCAGCCAGCACAATATTTGCGAATATCGGTCCCTTTCTCACCCTGAATTCAGACAATTTCTGGTCATAGATCACACTGCCGATGATGTCTGCTGGCATGAGGTCTGGGGTTAGTTGGATGCGTGTGAATTTGAGATCTATGACATCTGAAAATGTCTTTGCGATTGTGGTTTTGGCAACACCTGGCACACCTTCAAGAAGCACATGTCCTCTTGAGAGGAGAGCAACCGTTAATAGCTCAACAACATCTTCCTTTCCAACCACTACTTTGCTAACCTCATTCTTTATCTTTTCCAGAATTTTCATGTTCATTTTCATCACCGTACTTTGAACCACTTCTCATTTCCCTTATCATTCTACCAAACAATTCATCATCCACCCATGCTGGAAGTTCTCTCTGCCTCGTTCTTCGTGATATTCTGAATTTAACGTTTCCCAAGAGTGAAACGAAACCAACAACCACAAGCACAAACAATACCCATCCAGCACTTCTCCTATCGAGTTCTTTGTACACATAGGTTGTACTCATAGAATAGGGGTTGAAGTCTGAATGATGGACTTCGTCGAAATAAAATTTGTTTCCAAGATACGATGCAAGAGCAATCATGAACTCCTTGTTTTCGGGATACAAATCGTTCATCAATGCACTCGGGTCTGAGAACAAGATTATTCTTCCGCTTCCGTATTTTATCTCCGCAAACACAACATAATTCCCTGACTTGTTAACGATGTCCTCCACCTCCCCAATAACAGACATACTGCTTGAAAATCCCTCGCCTCCGGTGGTGATGGCAGATGGTACATCCAGAACCACCCTATCAAAACCCCTGAGTTCCGAACTGAATTTCACAACAACTGGAAAATCCATGCTTTTTGTATAAAAAATGTCTTTCAGAGGTTTGTTATAGAAAGTAGCATCAACTCCCATTTTGGTGAGAAGGGAATTTGCACTTCCGAAATCATCTGCTATGAATAGAGTCCCCCCATTCTCAACAAACTTTCTCACAGCATCTGCCTCATGAGATGAGAAACCAACATCAGGTCCAACCACCACGAGTGTTCCATCGAATCCACCCACCGTATTGTACGGATACATAACTGGTATAACGCCTCCACTCTCATGCAGTATTTTTGCAAACTCTGAACAACCATTCCATCCAGTATTGAACATACTAAACTCACATGAGCTTTTTGTGATTGGAACTGTCAGTGCAGAGGACAACAAAAGGGTAGTGAATGCAATCAAAAATATCTTCTTCACTCCCCCACCTCCCCCAGAAGTCTGGAATATTCCTCTCTCTCCTTTTCATCAAGTCCAGCGCTCCCATACACGGCCTTCTCATGGAGTTCTGTTATGGTTTTGAGTTTTTCATATTCTGGCTTCCCCTCCAGCTCCCTTAGTAGCTCTCTGGGTGTCAAGCTCCTTTTCAGACCGTACTTTGAAACAAGTCTATCGAACAGTTCCTTGTAGTTCTCTGGTTTTTTGTGTTCGGGTTTGTATTCGGTTCTTGGCTCAACTGACTTTACTTCCTCAATTTTTTTCTCAATTTCGTCTTCTTCTCTCCCTCTTTTTATTTTTATTCTTATTCTTGGCTTTATCAATATCAAATAAACCAACAACAAACCACCAGACAACAGCAAAAGTAAGTATGGCACTCTCTTGCTTGGAATGTCCACAAATATTCTGTTGGATGTTGCGGGAGCATAGAGCGTGTCCCCTTCAAAGTAGGCATACACCTCATACCTCCCCGGCTGGTCGAGTGTTATGTTGAACTTGTCCCTCGTGTTCACAACTTCTTCTGTGGAATTCACCACTACATGAATCGGCAGAGCATATTCTGGATGCCCTTGATATGAGAATATGCTCCCTCTGACCTCGGTTGTGTTATCCATACTCAAAACAATATGTATGGGAATTCTTGAAAAGAATATCCTGCATTCTGCATAACTTCCCTCATGCGTATCGTTTCCATCATAGGAAACTGATAAATTTAGAAATCCCTCTGTTTTTCTTGTTGTATTGACTGTAAAGTATTCTTTATCGATTTTCCCAACTTCATAACTATCAGCACCAGAAACATCCACAAAAACACTGTCCATTATCGTCCTGCCATATTCATCCACCACTTTTCCTTTTACCTCTACCCACTCTCCAACAGTGGTATTCGAGGGATATGACAGCAATATGTGGGTGGGAATCTTTCTGACGTCTAATCTGATGATGTTTGACCTCACAACACCCAATTTGATTTTCCCTTCTGCAAACAAAACATGTTCTCCAAGCTCGGTGAATGTGTGGGTGGTGTAGAAAGTCCCATTGCCGTGAAGATACACATGATACACATCCTTCCCATCGATGTACAGCGTGATGTCGTTGAGGTTCTTTGCAAACACCTGTATCAGGACTTCTTCTCCCAGTACTGGATTGGTATCTGATACAGACACTATCAAAACTCTTCCAGTTATCGGAATTTTCAACGTCTTATTAAACAATTCCTCATAATTTTCTATCAAAAGAGCAATATCTTCAGTTTTGTTTCTTAAATCAGAGACATCAAATATGTATC
>QMVI01000086.1 GCA_003661015.1 Methanosarcinales archaeon
ACAATTGCCGAGGCTGGAGCCTTTGGTGTTTTTCATCTAATAACGAGTGAGCCAGATAGAGCATACAAAGCATTGTCTGACGCAGGTTTTACTGTGACAAAAACCTCAATGCTTGGGGTGGAACTCAAAAACCTCAAAGACAGTCTTTACACAGTCTCAAAGAAACTGGCTGAACATGGCATAAGTGTTGATTATGCATACATGTCTCTTTCAAGTGATGGGAATCCTTATCTTGTGTTGAGGGTGAACGACATAGAAAGAGCGAAGATAGCACTTGATTAACAAAACGGAATGTTAGTTATTACTTACTAATAGCTAAATAGCAATAGAACCAGATTAGTTATTATGAGATTAGAACCAGAGTCAACGATGTTGTTGATAGTAGATATGCAGAACGACTTTTGCAAGCCAGAGGGTACCCTTTATTCTGAGCACTCTCAGTCAGTAATACCATACATAAAGAAAGTACTAGAGTGGGCAAGAAAGAGTAATATGGTGGTTGCATTCTCTCAGGACTGGCATGAGCCAGATGACCCTCACTTCGATTATTGGCCACCTCATTGTATTCAAGGTACATGGGGGGCTGAGATTGTCGATGAATTGTCACCACTTGAAAATGAGCTCGTATTTAAAAAAGGAGCGTATTCTGTTTTTCTTGATACAGATATTGAACATCACCTGCGGGAATGCGGTATAAAGACATTGATCATTTGTGGCACACTTGTGAACATCTGTGTCCTTCATACAACTGCAGATGCCCTTCAGAGATACTACACTACGGTCGTGCCAAGAGAGTGTGTCGCATCTTTAAATGAATATGAGATGGAGTATGCTTTATATCATATTGGTAAGGTGCTAAAGGGAACGTTATGTTCGGTGGATGAGCTAGTATTCTGAATTCAGTGTGCAGTTGCATCATACTCAGGATAGAATTTCGCTAGAAGTGGACTTACAAGCCTCTCTCCAGACCAGACATTGCAAAAGATCAATTGACTTACTATCTTACGACTTCAATAGCACTCAAAACCACAACCACTCCTCGTCTAGGTGGTGGGGTACTCAGAGGGGAAGCATGCATCCACAGCTAAAGAAATGAGAGAGTTGCAAGATTGCTAAAGGTGTTCCAGAACTGACTTATTATGGGGTTGCCCGATATTACATCGAGTAGAGTAGAAACGTAAAAAGAAGAAAAGAAGAGTTGGTAAGAGAAGCCAGTGTTCTACTTGAAGTCATTAAAGAAATTGGGAGGATGTAGGTGATGCTGTTAGTAAAATTTAAATATTGACATACAGATAATAATTTTAAAGCTCTTGGGCTCTATGAATTGAGTGAGGGCTCTTGAGTTTGGGGAGGGGCTTCTTTGTGTTATTTTAATCTCAATCTTCAAGAGTTTTCCACACAATATAGAATCTCTGAATTGCTGTTATGTGGCTTGCAATGCCAATAATGCCAATCGTCCATCCCAGTATGTACATTCCCATTACTGGGTGGGGATAGATTCCATTCAACAGTATGCCTATGATGATGACCACAAGTCTGTCACTCCTACCCATAATTCCTTTGTACAGTCTCTCAAACATTACAGCCTGTGCTTGAGTACCCATGTAGCTCGTCAATAACACGCCAGTTATTGCAACAACACCAATCCACGGGGGGGTGTGCCCGCCGAGAATAATTCCACACAGGATGAATATGTCCGCATATCTGTCAACAACATGGTCAAGAAAGTCCCCTTTTTTGCTCTCACATTGCATATGTCGTGCAATTGCACCATCGAGAGCATCAAACAAACCTGAGAGTACGAGAAACACCAGTCCTACCCCCAACATCTCTGCATACAATGATAACCCACTTAAAAATGCGAAAATCAGCGATATGGTCGTCAGCGTATTTGCTCTAATACCAAATCTCACAATAAAAGAAGCACTTCTTGCGATGATATCTCCTGTCCTTGCTCTTATAACTTCATCAAGAGTCATTTTTATTCATCTCTTTTATGGCTTCAAAGGGGCATATCTGGGCGCACACACCACACCCATTACATAAATTGTTTATTTCTGCTTTATTGTCATGGAATTCTATGGCGGGGCATTGCAGTTCAAGGCATTTTTTACATCCTTTACATCCTTCTACTATGTAATTTCTCCTATCTCTCTTCGAGTCTCTTAACATTATACACTCTCTCTTTGCGAGTATCACAGACAATCCCTCATGTTCTCTTGCCCTCTTCAGAGCATTTATGGATGGATTGACATCATATGGGTCTATCACTTCAACATATGTGGCACCACACACCTTTGCAACTTCTGTCAAATCAAGTAGAAACGTTGCCTCGTGTCTTGCGCTCAATCCGATTCCGGGGTGTGGTTGATGCCCTGTCATGGCTGTTGTTGAGTTGTCCAAGATGACAACTGTAATGTTGGCTTTGTTGTATGCTGCGTTAATCAATCCTGGAATGCCGGTGTGTATGAAGGTTGAATCACCAATCGTACAACATACTTCCCTCTCTCCTGCATGATACATTCCGGAGCCTATCGTTATGCTTGCCCCCATGCAGAGTGTGGTATCAACTGTGTCCATCGATATGCCAAGGGTATAACATCCTATGTCACTTGGAAAGATGGCATCATCACCAAATGCGACCTTCATTTCATAGAAAGTTGCTCTGTGAGGACATCCTGCACACATAACAGGAACTCTCTTTGGTAGTTTCCATACACTCTCTTCATATGTGGGAGGTGAGAATGATGTAAAGATTGCTGGAGGATTACTTTCGTTATGGTTTTGGTTTTTGAGGTCCTCACTGATCCAACATCTTATCACATTCTCGGTTATATTGGCATTTAGCTCTCCGCACTTTGGAATGGAATTCGAGGATAATTTACCATATACGGGTGTATCGATACCAAATTTTGCTTTTACTTGCATCATCATCTCTTCAACAACGGGTTCAAGTTCCTCAACAACCAATACCTTTGAGCATTCCTCAAGAAATTCCTTTATTATATCTTCCCCGATGGGGTACCCCCGGACATGAAGGATTGTAGGTGAAACACCCAAGTTATTACAAGCCTCTGTTGTGTAGAGTCTTGCAACTCCAGATGACACAATTCCTATTTTGTCCCTCCATTCTATATATGAATGCCCTGTTCCTTTTTTCATTAGCGTGCTGTACTTCTTTTCAAGCCTCTCATGAGCTTTTCTTGCATTGGTGGGAACCATGACAAATCTTTTGGGGTCTTTTACAAATTTACCTTTTTTGATCGATTTTCTCTTATCTTTTGTGATTATCGTCTGTTTTGCATGGGATACTCTTGTAGTTGTTCTCAAAACAACTGGTAATTCTGTTTTTTCTGAGAAATCAAATCCCTCAAGCGTGAGTTCGTAGCATTCCTGCGGGCACGATGGTTCAAGACATGGTACTTTGGCGAATGTTGTGTATCTTCTTGTATCTTGTTCGTTCTGGGATGAGTGACATCCCGGATCATCAGCCACAACAGTTATCAACCCGCCCCTTACTCCTGTGTATCCGAGTGTCATGAATGGGTCTGCACACGCATTCAGTCCAACATGTTTCATGGTTGCAGTAGCTCTGACTCCACACCATGATGCCCCTATTGCAACCTCGAGCGCAACCTTTTCGTTGACAGACCATTCTACGTGCATATCTGAAGACATCTTTGTCAGAGTTTCTATGATCTCGGAGGATGGAGTTCCTGGATATCCCGCCACCACCCCTACACCCGCTTCCATCAATGCCTGAGCAATAGCCTCGTTTCCAAGTGCGTAAACCCACATTACCCTCACCCACGTATCCCAGTTATCGACTCTTTTTTGAGGTTGAATACTTCCACTTCTCTCCCATGCATTCTGATGGATACACTACACTTCTGTTTTATCTTTCCTATTTTGGATGCAGACAATCCACTTCTTTCAAATATCGAAATAACCTCTTCTGTGTTTTGAGGAGGTGTGGTAACAATGAATCCAGTTGATGGATGTATTAACAACCATTGAGAGAGAGGTATCTCGTCAGGTTTTGGTATTTGCTCTATATCCACCACCGCCCCAACACCGCTCGCTTCACATAACATCCCGAGTGTCCCGATGATGCCTGGGTTGCTTATATCTTTTCCAGATCTAACAATCCTTTTCTCCCCGATATTTTTCATGGAATAGTACATTCTCTTTATTTTATCTGGATTTTTTCTGCTTATTCCTTCCCAACTGTATGGAGAGGTAGGACCCAGCTTCCCATCGAGGTCGTAAGCTGCTATCACATCATCTCCTGCAAGTGCGGTATTGCTCTTTATCTCACACCCTCTTTTTACTTTCCCAAGAACAGCAACCGACAATGAACTGTAAGGAGTATCTGGATGTGTGTGCCCTCCAACCATACTGACATTGAATTTCTAACAGGCTTCTCTCATACCTCTTGCTATCTCTTTTCTGGTTTCACTGTCTCCGGCAGACACAACATTCACCATGGCAATCACGCTCCCCCCCATTGCAACGATATCATTTACATTCACGATTACAGATGCATATCCAGCCCACCATGGATTTCTCATCAATCTGCTCCATATTCCATCTGTAGCCAGCAAAAGATAGTGGTCTCCTTGGACATCTATGATTGCTGCATCATCCCCCAGTCCAGATATACCAAGCGTTGAGACAAATTCTCCTATTGCCCTTTTCCTTTTTACTCCAATAAAGTTCCTTATTTGTTTTGCAATCTCCCAGCATTCATAACTCATTTACAGAGCCTTTAAAACCTACTAACTTATATAAGTAAGGCAATAGGATAGGCTGGAACATGTTCGAGATAGATGGCGGGATATGTGCTGTGGAAGGGGTTGAGGCAAGTGGCGTAAAGGAAGGGGGCAATGGACTTGCCCTTATAAGGGCAAGAGGTTTGTGTACTGGGATGTTCACAAAAAATAGATTTATGGCCCCCCCCCTAATTGTGTGCAAGGAGAAGCTGAGTAAAACTGGGGGGAAGTTTTCAGGAATCGTGATATCAAGCGGGAATGCAAACTCGTACACTGGTTCAGAGGGGATTGATGATGCGAGAGAGATGGCAAGGTTTGCTGCCGAGTGCAT